>DASXRB010000442.1:0-3364 GCA_036506875.1 Kribbellaceae bacterium
GCAAGCGCGCCCGCACACCGGCCCCGGTCACGGTCCCGAGCAGGTCCGGAGCCCGGCGCCGGAAGCACTAGTGTTCTGACTCAGGACACCAGGGCTGGGGTGGCCCGCCGTACTGCTAGGGTCAGTTCGCTGGAAATTCAATCGCACGGACTTCCTTCTGACTCCCTGCATCGCAGTGGTTACGGAGCGTCTACGATCGGCTGAGGGTCGATCTCAGCCGCACGAGCGTCGCTCGTTATTCACCTCCTGGCTACCTTGCGGTACCGGCACCCACCTACGTTCGCGAGCGTGCCCAACCCGCTGACCGCCCTTGCGCTCGCCGCGTCGCTGACGTGGCCCGGCGTGGTGCCTGCCGCCCACAGCGGTGACCCGAAGCCCCCCGCCCAGTCAGGTCCCTCCACCCCGGTCGGCGGCGCGAAGCTCACCGGCGACGACGTCGTCACCGACACCGACGTGAACACCCCGCCGCCGCCGAAGGTGAAGGCCACCAGCTGGCTCATCGCCGACCTGGCCACCGGTGAGGTGCTGGCCGCGAAGGGCCCGCACGCGAAGCTGCGGCCCGCCAGCACGATCACCATGCTCACCGCGCTCGTGCTGCTGCCCCGGCTGAACAAGGACGACACGCTGTTCGCCGCCGACGAGGACGTGAACGTCGAGGGCAGCAAGATCGGCATCTCGCCCGGCGTGCGCTACTCGGTCGACCAACTGTTCCAGGCGATGTTCCTGACCTCCGCCCCCGACGCCGTGCACGCGCTGGCCCGGTACGACGACGGCCTGGTCCCCACCGTCCAGCGGATGAACGCCAGGGCCGCCGCGCTCGGTGCCCACGACACGCGCGTCGTCGACCCGGCCGGCGACGACGCCTCCGGCCAGGTCACCAGCACCTACGACCTGGCCGTGATCGCCCGCGACGCGATGCAGCGCCCGGACTTCTCGACGTACGCCGCGACCAAGACCGCACAGTTGCCGCAGGCAACGGGTGGGCCGCTCGAGCTGAGCAACCAGAACCGGCTGCTGTGGGAGTACCCCGGCGCCATGGGCGTCAAGACCGGCTACTCCACACTCGCACGCAACGCCACCATCGGCGCCGCCGAGCGCGGCGGCCGCCGGCTCATCGTCACCATCCTGGACTCCGACAGCCGGGTGACGCCGAACACCGAGGACCTGATGACCTGGGCGTTCGACAACCGCGCGGCGCTGCGGCCGATCGGCACCCTCAACGCGACCGGCGCGGTGACCCCGCCGCAGGATCGCAACGGCGGCATGACGGCCGGCGGCATGCTCGCGTTCACCCAGCACAAGATCGGCCCGGTGCCGACCTGGGTGCTGGTGCTCTTCGTCCTGGCCCTCGCGGGCGTCGGCTGGCGCGTCCTCGGCGCACCGGCCAGGGCCACCGCATCGGGCGAGGGCCGGCGCGCCCGGCACCGCGCTCAGCGGGCTCGCCGCCGCCCGCCCAACTCCTGACCCGGGTGCCGCGCCGGTCGCGGCAGGCGCCTGGCGCGGCACCGGGTCAGGTCAGCGGCGGCGCAGCGCCGACAGGGCGGTGCGGGCAGCCCGGGCGGCGGTCATGGCGATCGCGGTGGCGGTGACGCCGAGGACGGCGCCGGCGGCGACGGCGACGGTGTCGGCCTTGCGCTGCGGGATCTCGACCGTCCGGTACGCCGGGAGGACAGCCGGCTCGACCACCGGCAGCGCGGCCTTCGCGGCCCGCTCCGCCTCACCGCTGTGCCAGTCGTGGTCGATCGTTGCCTCCTTGGCCCAGGCCGCGATCAGCATGACGATCCGCGTGATCAGGTAGATCCAGACCAGCAGCGCGAGCGGCAGTGCCAGCGCGCCGTACGCCTGGTTGTTGCCGATCACCCGGTCCACGTACAGCCCGCCGAGGCCCTGCGCGCCCACGAACACCACGCCACCGGCCAGCGCGACGATCAGCAACACCTTGCGCGGCAGCGCGATCCGCGGCATCCCGGTCTGCAGGTAGCCGAACAGCAGCGCGCCGGACAGCACGCCCAGCACGTACCGGATCGCGTCCAGCCCCCAGCTCGCCACCCAGCTGCCCTCGAGGTCGAGCCAGTCGACGACCCGCTCCGACAGCGTGCCGAGCACCGACGTCGCGGCGGTGCCGAACAGCCCGATGGCGCCGAGGCCGAGCAGCGCGCCGAAGTCCGCCAGCTTGAGCTTGACCAGGTTGCCCGGCTGGTCGTCGAGCTCGTGCATCGAGCGGATCGACGCCCGCATCGCGTCGATCCAGCCGAGACCGGTCAGCAGCAGCGTGGCGCCGGAGATCAGCCCGATGGTGCCGGCGTTCGCGATCAGCCCGTCGATGTCGATCTTGTCGACGATGCCGGGCAGGTTCTCCTGCAGGCTGCGCTTCAGCGCGCGCACCGCGTCCTCGTTCAGCAACCGGCCGATCACCGCCGCCGCGAGCACGATCAGCGGGAACATCGACAGGAAGCCGAAGAACGTGGTCGCGCCGGCCAGCCGGTTCCCGCGCTGTGCGCCGTACCGCCGCCAGGCCCGCCACAGCTGCGTGCGCGCGAACCGCCGCCACACCCTCATCACCCCGTGGACCATGAGGCGAGCCTATTCCCAGGGCTCCTCGTCGTACGACGATCCGCGGCCTTCCGTCGTACGACGGTCAGCCGGTGAGGGCGAACCCGCGTTGGGGGCGCCAGACGCCGTCGTCGCCGTGCTCGTAGCGGCTGAACGCGGCCACCTCGAAGGAGCACTCGTAGCCGGCCAGCGTGTCGAAGGCGCGATCGAGCGCCTCCTTGTCGAGGTCGTGCGCGACGGTGACGTGCGGGTGGTACGGGAACCGCAGCGAGATCTCGAGCGGGCCGGACCGCACCAGCGACTGCAGCACCTCGCAGGACGAGATGCCCTCGGCCAGCGTGACGAACACGACCGACGAGACCGGCCGGAACGTTCCGGTGCCGCGCAGCCGGATCTTGAACCGGGGGTACCGGGCCGCGACCGCCTGCAGGTGCCGGTCGACGTCGTCCAGCACCTCGTCGGGTATCTCGGTCGGCGGCAGCAGCGTGATGTGCGTCGGGACCGAGGCGGCCATCGGGTCGCCGAAGTCCGCGCGGTACTGCCGCAGCTCCGAGCCGAACGGGTCGGGAATGGGGACGGCCACGCCGATCGTGGTCATCGGCGGGCCTCTACACCGTGCTCGCGGGCACGAAGCCGAGCCTGTCGAACACCCTCGCCAGCGTCGGGGCCGTCACCGCCCGGGCCCGCTCGGCGCCGGCCGCCAGGATCGCCTCGAGCTGTGCCGGGTCGTCGAGGTACGCCAGCGTCTTGTCCCGGAACGGCGTCACGAACTCGACCACGAGGTCGGCCAGGTCCTTCTTGAAGTCGCCGT
>DASXRB010000443.1:0-1928 GCA_036506875.1 Kribbellaceae bacterium
GGCACGCAGGTTGCGAGTCGTTCCGTCGTCGCACCGCTGCAGGTGCAGGTGCCGTTCGCCCAGTCGGCTGCTGCGTCCCCACGGCTGGTCGACGACGCCGCGAACCCGCTGCGCGCGGGCTACCCGAAGCCGATCACGTCCTACACCTGGCCGTCCGACAATGCGTGGAACCCGCTCGACGGCAAGGTGTGGTTCAACGAGGTTCCCGAGAACACCCGCTGGACGAACTTCAGCTCGCCGAATCCGTCGGACTGGTACGGCGTCGACTTCGGTGTGCCGACGCCGGTGAGCGACATCCGCTGGTACGGCTACGACGACGGCGGCGGTGTGCGACCAGCCGCCGCCTACGACCTGCAGTACTGGACCGGCAGCGAGTGGGTCGCCGTCCCCGACCAGACGCGCAACGCAGCCCAACCCGCCGGCAACGGGCTCAACCGAATCACGTTTCGCGAGTTGGTCACCTCCAAGATCCGGTTGTCCTTCACGAATCCGGCCGGCGCGTTCGTGGGCGTCACCGAACTGCAGTCGTGGAGCGCGTCGAGTCAGTCCGCGGACGTGACCGTGGGACCGCAGGCGGCTACGGGCAACGTCCTGATCGACGGGGCGACGCCGGTGACGGTCACGGTCCGCAACACGAGCTCGAGCCCGCTGGCGAACCTGCACGTCGCACTGGCCGTGCCCGACGGTTGGTCCGCAACGCAGACCGGGCAAGCGGCCACCGCCGTGCAACCGAACAAGGCCGTGCAATGGCAGTACACGCTGACGCCGCCGGCGAGCGCGGCCGGCGGAACCATTGCCGACATCGTCGCGACGGCCACCTACACGCTCGAGCACCACCCGGAAAGCACGCACGCCCGGCAGCCGGTCAGGATCCCCTTCCCGAGCGGGCACGCCGATCCGCTCGCGACGTGGACGATGGACGAAGGGGCCGGGACGGTCGCGCACGACACGTCGGGCCAGGGGCACGACCTGACGTTCACCGGTTCCCCGGCGTGGACCACGGGAACGTCCGGCACCGCTGTGCAGTTCGACGGCCAGAGCCAGTACGGCACGACCGACGGTCCGGTCCTGGACACGGTCGGAAACTTCACCGTCGCGGCCTGGGTGAAGCTCGATTCCACAGCCACCTGGGCAACCGCGGTGAGCCAGGACGGCAACCCCAGCAGCGGGTTCTACCTGCAGTACTCGGCGGCCGACAACAGGTTGGCGTTCTCGACCAGTGAAGGCCGCGCGCTTTCCGACGAGGTGCCGGTGACAGGACGCTGGTACCACCTCGTCGGTGTGCACGACGCGAATGCGGGCACCTACACGCTCTACGTCGACGGCTCGGCGCAGAAGACCGTTCTGCAGCAGGCGCAGGGTGATCCTGCGGCGGGACCGACAGCGGTCGGGCGCGCGTTCTCCGGCGGACATAACAGCGACTTCTGGCCGGGCGCGATCGACCAGGTGCACGTGTGGAACCGAGCGCTGTCGTCCGACGACGTGAACCACCTGTACCTGTCCGGGACCTGAGCGACGCGGTCGCGCGCAGCCGCGAGCGGCCGTTGCGGGTTGGATCCCCTGACCCACAAGATGAGGCATCAGGCTGTGGGGGCCTCGGAATGCATGTCGACGAAGGACCGTGATCGCTATGGACGACCTCGACGCGCACGCCCGCGCCCTCATCGACGCCAACCTCTACGTCACGCTCGGCACGGCCGACGCCGACGGCACCCCGTGGGTGTCCCCTGTGTACTTCGCGACGGCCGACTACGCCGAGTTCTACTGGACGTCGGCCGACGATGCGGCGCACTCACGCAACATCGCCCGGCGCCCGCAGGTGAGCATGGTGATCTTCGACTCGCAGGTTCCCACCTACCACGGCCGCGCCGTGTATCTCTCGGCGACGGCCACCGAACTGACCGGCCGCGACCTCGACCGTGGCCTGG
>DASXRB010000444.1:0-5083 GCA_036506875.1 Kribbellaceae bacterium
GTCCGGCGCGATGGGCGGCTCGGCGTCGGAGGAGTTCCTGGCGATCGCGGAGAACGGCGAGGACACCTTCGTGCGCTCGCCGGGCGGGTACGCCGCCAACGTGGAGGCGGTCGACGTTCCGCAGGCCGAACCGGTGCCGTACGACGACGTGCCGGCCGCCGAAGTCGTCGACACCCCGGACACGCCGACGATCGAGACCCTGGTCGACTGCCTGAACGCCGAGCACCCGCGCGCCGACGGCCGGGAGTGGACCGCCGCCGACACGTTGAAGAACGTCATCGTCACGCTGGTGCACCCGGACGGCCGCCGCGAGCCGCTGGCGATCGGCGTACCGGGCGACCGGGCCGTCGACGAGAAGCGGCTGGCCGCGCAGGTCGAGCCGGCCGAGGTGGTGCCGTTCGAGGACGGCGACTTCGTGAAGCACCCGACGCTCGCCAAGGGCTACATCGGCCCCGGCGTGCTGGGGGAGACGAACGCCTCCGGGATCCGGTACCTGCTCGACCCGCGGATCGCGGTCGGCTCGGCCTGGGCGACCGGTGCCGACAAGCCGGGCTTCCACGTGATCGACCTCGTGCACGGCCGCGACTTCACCGCCGACGGCACGATCCAGGCCGCCGAGGTGCGTGACGGTGACCCGGCGCCGGACGGTTCCGGCCCGCTGTCGAGCGCGCACGGCATCGAGATGGGGCACATCTTCCAGCTCGGGAAGAAGTACGCCGAGGCGCTCGGCCTGCAGGTGCTCGACCAGAACGGCAAGCTCGTCACGGTCACGATGGGCTCGTACGGCGTCGGCGTCACCCGCGCCGTCGCGGCCGTTGCCGAGGGCAACTACGACGAGCTCGGCCTGGTCTGGCCGCGGGAGGTCTCCCCCGCCGACGTCCACCTCGTCGCCACCGGCAAGGGCTCCGAGGTCTTCGAGAAGGCGGCGGCACTGGCCGAGGAGCTGGACGCGCGCGGCATCAAGGTGCTGTACGACGACCGCGAGAAGGTCTCGCCGGGCGTGAAGTTCAAGGACGCCGAGCTGATCGGCGTACCGACCATCGCCGTGGTCGGCAAGGGCCTCGCCGAGGGCACCATCGAGGTCAAGGACCGCCGCACCGGCAACCGTGAGGACGTCCCGCTCGACACCATCGTCGACCACCTGGCCGCCATCGCCGCGGGCTGACGCCGGCGGCTGGAGCGCAACGCCTCGGGTGCTTCAGAGGTCGAGCGACGCCATGTGCTGCTCGGCGTACCGGGTGCCGGCGATGGCGTCGGCGGGAACGGCGGCCTCGATCGCGGCCAGGTCGCCGGCGGACAGCTCGAGGTCCGCCGCGGCCACGTTCTGCTCGAGGTAGGTGCGCCGCGTCGTGCCGGGAATGGGCACGACGTGGTCGCCGCGGTGCTGCACCCAGGCCAGCGCCAGCTGCCCGGCCGTGACGCCGCGCTCGGCGGCCACCGCCTCCAGCGCCCGGACGACGGCCAGGTTGTGCTCGAGGTTCCCGGCGGCGAACCGCGGCTGTGCCATCGCCCGGAAGTCGCCGGCCTCCAGCGCGTCGGCGGACTTGATCGCGCCGGTCAGGAAGCCGCGGCCGAGCGGGGAGTACGGCACCACGCCGATGCCCAGCTCGGCGCACACCGGTGCCACCTCGGCCTCGATGTCGCGGGTCCACAGGCGGCCGAACGGGTTAGGGTCCTGTGGTGGGAGTCGACTACGGCTCGACCGCGGCGTCGAGGAGTTCCGGCGGGACGCCGAGGCGCACCCGGACCTGCCGGTCCCGCAGGTGCGCACCGAGCTGCTCGTGCTGCGCCGCCCGTAGCCGGGCGAGACCACCGCGGTCACTGGTCTGCTGAGACACCTCGCAGGGCAGTGACTCAAACGCCTGCCTGGGTCGAGAGTTCGCCACATTCGCCCTCTAGGGTGTGCGGCATGTCAGTGAGTGGGACTCATCTGGTGCTGCTGCCTGCCGTTGACGTCGCCGGCGGGCAGGCGGTCCGGCTGGTCCGGGGCGAGGCCGGCAGCGAGACGTCGTACGGCGACCCGCTGGCCGCCGCGCTCGCCTGGCAGGAGGCCGGGGCGGAGTGGATCCACCTGGTCGACCTGGACGCGGCCTTCGGGCGCGGCACCAACCGGCAGCTGATCGCAGACGTGACGGCCAAGGTCGACGTCCAGGTCGAGCTGTCCGGTGGCATCCGCGACGACGACTCGCTCGAGGCGGCGCTGGCGACCGGCGCGGCCCGGGTGAACATCGGCACCGCGGCGCTCGAGGACCCCGAGTGGTGCGACCGGATCATCGGGCAGTACGGCGACCGGGTCGCGATCGGCCTCGACGTCCGCGGCCGGACCCTCGCGGCGCGCGGGTGGACCCAGGAGGGCGGCGACCTCTACGAGGTGCTGGAGCGCCTGGAGGCCGCCGGCTGCGCGCGGTACGTGGTCACCGACGTCACCAAGGACGGCATGCTGCAGGGGCCGAACCTCGGCCTGTACCGCGACCTGTGCGCCCGCACGGACAAGCCGGTCGTGGCCAGCGGCGGCGTGTCCAGCCTGGCGGACCTGCGCGCGCTGTCGGAGCTGGTCCCGATCGGCGTCGAGGGCGTCATCGTCGGCAAGGCCCTGTACGCCGGGGCGTTCACGCTGACCGAAGCACTGGCACTGACCCGAGGGGACACGGTATGAGCCTCGCCGACAAGCTGTCCGGCAAGCAGGTCCTGGTCACCGGCATCACCGGGTTCGTCGGCGAGGCGCTGCTGCACCGGATCCTGGGCGACCTGCCCGGCACCACCGTGGTCGCGATCATCCGCCCCAAGGGCTCGCTGACCGGCTCGGCCCGGATGGCGCAGCTGCTGAAGAAGGACATCTTCAAGCCGTTCTACGGCGAGGGCAGCGAGTATGCCGACGCGGAGGCGCTGACCGCTGCCCGGGTCGAGGTCGTCGAGGGCGACCTGTCCGACGTGCCGGAGCTGCCGAAGGACCTCGACATCGTCGTGCACTGCGCCGGTGACGTGAGCTTCGACCCGCCGATCCACGACGCGTTCACCACCAACGTGCTCGGCACCAAGTCGCTGGTCGAGCGCATCCTCGAGACCGGTCGCCAGGTGCACTACGTGCACATCTCGACCGCCTACACCGCCGGCCGCCGGCGCGGCGCGATCCCGGAGGGCCCGGTCGAGCACAATGTCGACTGGCGCACCGAGGCCAAGACCGGAATGGCCATGCAGGACCGCATCGAGGAGGCGTCCCGCGGCCCGGCGATGCTGGCGAGGTTCCGCAAGGAGTCCGAGAAGGAGCACCGCCGCGCGGGTCACCTGACGGCCGCTGCCGACACCGAGCGGCGTCGTACCGAGTGGGTCGCCAAGAAGCTGGTCGAGGCCGGCACCGAGCGGGCCCGCAGCCTCGGCTGGACCGACTGCTACACGTTCACCAAGGCGCTCGGCGAGCGGGTCGTGGAGGAGTTCGCCGCGCCGCTGCCGACCTCGATCGTGCGGCCGGCGATCATCGAGTCCGCGCTGCAGACCCCGCACCCGGGCTGGATCGAGGGCTTCAAGATGGCCGAGCCGCTGATCCTGGCCTACGGGCGCGGTGAGCTGCCCGAGTTCCCGGCCAGCCCGGACTCGGTCGTCGAGATCATCCCGGTGGACCACGTCGTCGGCGCGATCTGCGCGGTGATGGCGACCGACCCGGAGCCGGGCAGGCCGGAGTACTACCACGTCAGCTCCGGGGCCCGGAACCCGCTGACGTTCGAGCAGCTGTACGCCGGGGTGCGGGCGTACTTCGAGCGGCACCCGTTCGACCTGGGGGAGCGCGGCGCGGTCCGGCTGCCGGCCTGGCGGTTCCCCGGTGGCGACACCGTCGAGCGGCTGCTGTCGCACGGCGAGCGCGCGCACAAGATCGCGGACCAGATCGTCACGCACGTCCCGCGCAGCGAGCGCACCCGCAAGTTCGCCCGCGAGCTGGACGTGCAGAAGCGCCGGCTGGACTTCCTGCGCCGCTACATGGACCTGTACTCCGAGTACGCCCAGGCCGAGCTGCAGTTCATCGACGACAACGTGCTGGCGCTGCACAACGCACTGGAGGGCGACGACCGGGAGAAGTTCTGGTGCGACTCGGCGGTCGTCGACTGGAAGCACTACCTGATCGACGTGCACTGCCCGAGCGTCACCGAGCCGCTGCGCCGGCTGGACGTCGTACGCAAGAAGCGCAACAAGTCGCTGGCCGAGTCCGGCGGGGCGCTGCGCAGGCCGGACGCCGCCAAGGACGGCGAGAAGGTGATCGCCGCGTTCGACATGGACGGCACGCTGCTGTCGTCGAACGTGATCGAGACCTACCTGTGGATGCGGCTGCCGGAGCTGGACAGCCACCAGCGGTTCGGTGAGATCGGCGCGATGCTGCGCAAGCTGCCGAAGCTGGTCGCGGCCGAGCGCAAGGACCGCGGCGCGTTCCTGCGCACGATCTACCGCCGGTACGAGGGCGCGGACCTCGGCGAGCTGAACCGGATCGTCGACGAGACACTCGCCGAGCACGTGCTGGAGCGGCTCAGCGGAGCGGCGGTGCGGCGGATCCGCGAGCACAAGGCCGCCGGGCACACCACGATCCTGATCACCGGCGCGGTCCGTCCGCTGACCCGGCCGCTGGAGCCGTTGTTCGACCTGGTCGTCGCCGCCGACCTCGCGGTCGACGACCGCGGCCGCTGCACCGGGTTCCTCACCGGGCCGCCGCTGGTCGGCGAGTCCCGGGCGGCGTGGATCAGGAACTACGCGCGCACCGAGGGCATCGACCTGTCGAAGTCCTACGCGTACGCCGACAGCCACTCCGACCTGCCGATGCTGTCGGTGGTCGGCAACCCGGTCGCGGTGACGCCGGACGTCCCGCTGTTCCGCGCGGCGCGCGCCGGGCGCTGGCAGATCGCGGACTGGAAGACCCCGTCCACCTCGTCCCGCCTGCAGATGCCGCGTTTGTCCAGAGGGGTGTCGGCCCGATGATGCTCGCACTGGAGATGTACCGGTCGGTGACGAAGTACGTCGCCGCGAGGGCGGTCGGCGGGCGCATCCCCGGCATCCTCACCGGCCCGGCCGCGCCGCTGCGGCTGGTCACGATCAACGAGCC
>DASXRB010000445.1:0-1972 GCA_036506875.1 Kribbellaceae bacterium
GAACGACCAGATGGCACTCGGCGTGCTGCACGCCTTCTACGAGCGCGGCGTGCGAGTGCCGGCGGACGTGAGCGTCGTCGGATTCGACAACATCCCCGAGGCGGCGTTCCTCATCCCCTCGTTGACGACGGTCCATCAGGATTTCGAAGAGCTCGGCCGGCGCGGGCTCAAGCTGCTCGTCGACATCATGGACGAGGGGCACGCCGCCGCCGACGCACCCAGTCGCGTCCCACCGGCGCTTGTCACGAGGCAGAGCTCGGCCGCGCCCGGGCGCTGACCGCCGCCGATTCGCGTGGTCGATGCCGGTTGCGGACGCCAGTTTCGCCGTTCGCCTGGCATGCCCGACGGCGCGGTGCGACGCTCAGCCGGCATATCCAGCCGAGGGAGGGCGCCATGAGCGTTATCGTCATCACGAAGTTTCCGGGCAAGGCGGTCGAACTCGAACGACTCGCCGCCGCAGAACACGCCAGCACGCTAATGGACATCTCCGAGGACGGCAGGAGCAAGGGCGCGCTTCACCACATGTTCGTCGAGGACACCGACGGCAACACCCTGGTGATCGACGAGTGGGAGAGCGAGGCCGCGTTCAACGCCTTCTTCGCCGCCCAGGACGACATCAAGAAGGTCGCCGAGGCAGGTGGCGTCACCGGCCCGCCGACCTCGACCGCCTACCGAATCCTGGACACGCCCGATCGGTTCTGAGCACCGTCGCCGGCGCGGTCACGCGCCGGCGTCGACCACTGCGATCGCGCTGATCTCGACGAGGAAGCTCGGGTTGGCCAGCGCCGACACGAACGCGACCGAGATGGCGGGCGGGTTCTGCCGCGTCCCCCACACCTGCTCGAACGCGGCGAACGCCGGACCGAGGGGCTGCCCGTCGACGACCTGCATCGTCCAGCTGACCACGTCGTCGAGGCCGGCCCCGGCCTCGGCCAGGACGAGTTCGAGGTTGCCCAGGGCGCGGGCGGTCTGCGTACCGGCGTCGTCACCGATCACGGCACCGTCGGCACCGATGGCGTTCTGGCCGCCGACGTAGATGGTGCGGGCGTGCCCGGCGACGCTCACCGCCTGCGAGAACGCCGGGTTGCGGGGCAGACCGTCCGGATTCAGATGCACGATGTCCAGCACGCGCGGCACCGTACCAAGCTGCCGCACCGCGCAGTTCCGCCCATGCCGCCCACCGGCAGCGCGTGCTCGACCGCATCGAGCACGCCGCGCCCACCGGCGAGCGGCAGAAGTTCGCGGGCAGGTCAGTGCGCGACGGCTTCGTGCCGAGCGCCCAGCTCCTGCACGGTCTCCAGCGACACGATCGCGACGCGAAGCGCGTAGTTCGCGACGACGTCCTCGACCGGGCCACCGGGGTTCTTGAGCTTGCGCTCGAGCGCTGCCAGCTCGTTGAGCGCGAGGTCGATTTCCTTGAACCTGTTCATGGGCTGACTCCTCAGACCGTCGAGACGCTCGCCGTCTCGATCACCGGACTGGAGGCGCAGCGGAGTCACTCTGATACGTCTGGTAGTCAGCGCATTACGCCTCGCATCGTGACTGGACGGGCCGATGAGTGGACGCGAGAATCCTTGCGCCGCCGCCTCCCCTGATGCGGCCGGTCGGAGGAGGGCATATGACGTCGTCGGGTCCAGAAGGTCCGCAGGATCCAGATCCCTGGACGCATCCGCCGCAGCAGCCTCCACCCGACCAGCCTCCACCCGACCAGCCTCCGCAGTACGGTCAGCCACCGCAGTACGGTCAGCCACCGCAGTACGGCCAGCCACCCCAGCACGGCCAGCCACCCCAGCACGGCCAGCCACCCCAGTACGGTCAGCCACCCCAGTACGGTCAGCCACCGCAGTACGGCCAGTACCCCCCGCCCCCGCAGCAGCCATACGCCGGCTACGCCGGTGGCCCAATGCCGCCCGCCGGATCCGCCTACGGGTACGGATACGCGGCGGCGCCGGTACCCGGGGGCCGGCTCGCC
>DASXRB010000446.1:0-4221 GCA_036506875.1 Kribbellaceae bacterium
GCCCAGGGCGGCGTGGTCGTCACCTCGTCCTGGTCCCAGGTCGGCAGCTGCTCCGTGGGTTCGGCCTGCTGCTGCGTGGAACCGGTCAGCTCGGCCTCCGGCATCACGGTCGTCTCAGAGGCCGCGGACTCGACCGGCTGGGCCGGAACCGGCTGCGCCTCCGCTACAGGCCGCTGCTCGACAGGCTGCGCCTCCGCGACAGGCTGCCCCTGCGCGACGGGCTGGTCGGTGGAGTCGGCCGCGGAGGTGGTCTCCGTCCTGGTCGTCCACTGCGTACCGTCCCACCAGCGGATGGTGTCGGCTTTCCCGGTGGGATCCGGGTACCAGCCTGCAGGGGGGTTGCTCATGGGGGTCACCGTAGCCAAGCGCCGTGTCAGGCGACGGTCAGTTGTCGTCGGACGCGCCGATGCTGAAACCGGCCTCCACGTCATGCGTCGAGTACGTCCGGAACGCGATGTGCGTCTCGGTGCTCAACACCCCCGGGACCTTGTTCACGTGGTCCGGGATGACCGACGCCAGGTCGTCGTGGTGCGGCACCCGGATGATCGCGATCAGGTCGATGTCACCGGTCACCGAGTAGACCTCGCCGACACCCTCGATCGCGGCCACCTGCTCGGCGACCTCGGGGATCCGCGCGACGTCGGCGTTGATGAACACGATCGCGGTGACCATCTGCGTCCTCTCAGGAGATCAGCGGTACGACGGGAACCTCGTCGTACCGCGCCGAGCATAAGCGCCCGGGCCACCGGCTCACCGGGCACCCGCCAGGGGTGAACCGCCGAGCGGGCGGAAGCTGCGGCGCTCGCCGAAGCCGCGCAGCGCCTCGTCGCCCTCCGATGCCCGCTCGATCATGCGCAGGTGCGCGCCGGCCCCGCCGATCGGGCTGGACCACACGCCCTCGATCTCGACCAGCCGCACGCCCGGCGACTCCAGCCAGCGCAGCACCGTCTCCAGCTCCTCCGGCGACGCGGTCGCGACCGGGCCGATGCCGGGCAGCACGGTCTCGCCGGAGGCCTGCAGCATCCTGAGCTGCGGTCGCGGGTCCGCGCCGCGCGGGCTGTACCCGGCGGCGGCCAGCCGTCCGTACCGGATCACGTGCAGCTCCCAGCCGCCGTCCTCGGTGCGCTTGGCGGCGGCGATCTCCGGGCAGCCGGTCAGCGACGCCAGCCGTTGCATCCGCGCGCTGCTGCGGATGAACGCGCCGAGCCGGTCGCGGTGCACCGCGGCGTCCTCGAACCGCTCGACGGCCGCCAGCAGGTCGATCCGGTTGGTGAGCGCGTGCACGACCTGGGACGGGTCGCTGGTCAGCGAGTCCCGCAGCGCGGTGACGAACACGCCGTAGCCGGCCATGTCGATCCGCCCGTCGCACGGCGCCAGGCAGCGGTTCATCTCGGCCAGCACGCACGGCGTACCGCGCGGGTGCTTCGGCATCCGCTGGCTGCACTGCCGGATCGGGAACGCCTCGTGCAGCGCCGCCATCGCGCGTTCCGCGGTGCGCTTGGAGCTGAACGGCCCCAGGTAGCCCGCGCCGTCGTCGCGCACCTGCTTGACCAGTGACAGCCGCGGGAACGGCTCGACGGTGACCTTCAGCCAGTGCTGCCGTTCGGGGAACTTCGAGCGCCGGTTGTAGCGCGGCTTGTGCTCCGCGATCAGCCGGAGCTCGCGGACCTCCGCCTCCAGCGCCGTACCGCACTCGATGCCGCGCACGCCGGTCGCGATGCCGATCATCTCGCCGATCCGCGACCGGGTCTCGGCGGCGGTGAAGTACGACCGGACCCGGGAGCGCAGGTCCTTCGACTTCCCGACGTACAGCACCTCGCCGCGGTCGTCGGTGAACAGGTACACCCCCGGCGCGTGCGGCAGCATCTCGGCCAGGTGCCGCTTGGCGCGCTGGGCGGGGGAGACCCGCGAGGAGTACGTGTGCAGGTCCTCCAGCGTCTGCACGCCCATGCTGCCGATCCGCTCGAACAGCCCGTGCAGCACGTCGACGGTGGCGCGGGCGTCCGCGAGCGCCCGGTGGTTCGGGGTGGTCGCGGCGCGGAAGATCCGCGCCAGCGTGCCGAGCTTGCAGTTCGGTGCCTCGTCCGGGGTCAGCACCCTGCGGGCCAGCAGGGCGGTGTCGACGACGCCGAAGTCCGGCCAGGCGTAGCCGTTCGCCTCCGCGTCGTACTTCAGGAAGCCGACGTCGAACGGCGCGTTGTGCGCGACCAGCACGCAGTTGCGGGCGAACTCCAGGAACGCCGGCAGCACCGCGCCGATCCGCGGCGAGCTCGCCACCATGGAGTCGGTGATCCCGGTCAGCACCGCGATGAACGGCGGGATCGGCTCGCTCGGGTTGACCAGCGTCTGGAACTCGCCGATCAGCTCGCCGCCGCGCACCTTCACCGCGCCGATCTCGGTGATCGACGACACGCCGGGCGCGCCGCCCGTGGTCTCCAGGTCGACGACGCAGAAGGTGACGTCGCGCAGCGGGGTGCCGAGCTCGTCGAAGCTCGGCTGGACGCCGCGAACGACGGCCGGGCTGCCATCTCGCGACCCGGCCGCTGCTGACGACGTACCCCTCATGTCACGTGACGTTACGGGCACCCTCCGACAATCCCCGCACGACGCGCCAGCCCCGCCCTCTACGCTCTCCGTATGGCCCAACCGGCGGACTCCGGCGCGGCTCCGGTCCTGCCGGAGCCGGTGCGCCAGCGTGTGCTCGCACTGGCCGCGCAGGCGCTCGGCGCGATGCCGGTCACCGACGTACCGGCTCCGCTGCGCAGGTTCGCGAGCTTCGCGCCGTCACGCCGGGCGAAGCTGTCGGCGTCGGTGCTCGGCCCGGTGCTGGAGGCCGACGAGCACTTCCGCAAGCTCGTGGCGTTCGAGGTGCGGCAGGAGCACCCGGAGCTCGGGGACGCGGTGTCGGACGGGCGGGCCGTGCCGGCGGCGGACCCGGTCGAGGTGGCCGCGCTGGCGTACCTGCTGCGGCCCGACAACTGGCAGGACCTGGTCGCGGGGGCCGCGCAGGCCGTGGTCGAGGCGGTGCCGGCGGTCGACGGGTCGGTGGTCGCGCGGCTCAACGACCAGCTGGACCAGGCCCGTACCGAGGCCCGGCAGACCCGCGACCGGCTGCGGGCGCAGATCGCCGAGCTCAAGCAGGAGAACACCGTCCTGCGCCGCAAGCTGAACGAGTCCCGCCAGCGCGTCGCCGCCGCCGAGGCCGAGGCCGCTAAACACGCCGAGGACGCCGGTGGCGCCGACGCCCGGGTGGCCGCCGCGCGGGCCGAGGCCGACCGGGAGATCCGCCGCTTGAAGGCGCGCGTCGCGGAGCTCGAGGAGGTCGAGCAGGCGGTACGACGAACCGCCGGGCAGGAGCGCGAGCTGGCCTCCGTACGGCTCCGGCTGCTGCTCGACACCCTGCTGGACGCCGCCGGCGGGCTGCGCCGGGAGCTGGCCCTGCCACCGCCCGGCACGCTGCGGCCCGCGGACACGGTCGCGGGCGTCGAGCCCTCGACCGCACCGCCCGGCCGGGTGGCGCCGGCCGACGACCCGGCACTGCTGGACGAGCTGCTCGCGCTGCCGCAGGTGCACCTGGTGGTGGACGGCTACAACGTCACCAAGACCGCCTGGCCGAGCATGCCGCTGCACTCCCAGCGGCAGCGGCTGGTCACCGCACTCGGCGCGCTGGTGGCCCAGCGCCGTACCGAGGTGACGGTGGTGTTCGACGGCGCCGAGCTGTCCGGGCCGGTGCAGCTGAGCCAGCCGCGCGGGGTGCGGGTGCGGTTCAGCCCGCCCGGCGTGATCGCGGACGACGTGATCCGCCAGCTGGTCCGCGCCGAGCCCCCCGGCCGGCCGGTCGTGGTGGTGTCGAGCGACCGCGAGGTGTCGGAGTCGGTGGCCGCCGCCGGCGCCCGGCCGGTCTCTGCCGCGGCCCTGCTCGCACGGCTCAGCTGAGGCGGTTCGGAGGCGCCCGGCTACCCGCCGTACCCGGAATTGTCGGAGGGGTCGCCTAGCGTTCCTGTCAGCCGGGCCGGACGGGGCCCGTGACAACGGCAGGAACGGGAGGCGACGGTGCTGATCGACTGTGACGCGTGTGTGATGCGGGGCCCGGGCTGCGACGACTGCGTGGTCAGCGTGCTGCTCGGGACCGCCGGTGACGACCTGGTGATCGACGACGCCGAGCGGGCGGCGCTGGACACGCTGGCCAAGTCCGGCCTGGTGCCCCCGCTGCGGCTGGTG
>DASXRB010000447.1:0-1664 GCA_036506875.1 Kribbellaceae bacterium
CAGGCGGCCTGCGGGAGGCGTTCGACCGCCAGCTGCCGTTCACCCTCACCTCGGGGCAGCAGCAGGTGGGTGAGACGCTGGCCGCCGAGCTCGGCGAGCCGCACCCGATGCATCGGCTGCTGCAGGGCGAGGTCGGCTCCGGCAAGACCGTGGTGGCGCTGCGGGCGATGCTCGCGGTCGTGGACGCGGGCGGCCAGGCGGCGATGCTGGCGCCGACCGAGGTGCTGGCCGCGCAGCACTACAAGACCCTGTCCGCGATGCTCGGGCCGCTGGCCGAGGCGGGCATGCTCGGCGGCGCCGACGTCGCCACCCGGCTGGCGCTGCTGACCGGGTCGATGGGCGCGGCGGCCCGTCGTACCGCCCTGCTGGACGCGGCGAGCGGCGGCGCGGGGATCGTGGTCGGGACGCACGCGCTGCTCGAGGACAGGGTGCAGTTCGCCGACCTCGGCCTGGTGGTCGTGGACGAGCAGCACCGGTTCGGCGTCGAGCAGCGGGCGGCGCTGACGCAGAAGTCGGGGGACGACACCCCGCACGTCCTCGTGATGACCGCGACGCCGATCCCGCGCACGGTCGCGATGACGGTGTTCGGCGACCTCGCGGTGTCGACGCTGACCGAGCTGCCCGGCGGGCGGTCGCCGATCGCGTCCTCGGTGGTGCCGGCGGCCGAGAAGCCGAACTGGCTGGACCGGGCCTGGCAGCGGGTCCGCGAGGAGGTCCAGAAGGGGCACCAGGCCTACGTCGTGTGCCCCCGGATCGGTGACGACGAGAAGGGCCCGGAGGACCTCGACGAAGCCGACGTCCCGGCGGACGGCGACGGCAAGCGGCGGCCGCCGGTGTCGGTCACCGAGGTGGGCGAGCTGCTGCGGTCCGGGCCGCTCGCGGGGCTGCGGCTGGACGTGCTGCACGGTCGGCTGCCGGCCGACCAGAAGGACGCCGTGATGGCGCGGTTCGCGGCCGGCGAGACCGACGTACTGGTGGCGACGACGGTGATCGAGGTCGGCGTCGACGTGCCGAACTCGGCGGTGATGGTGGTGATGGACGCCGACCGGTTCGGCATCTCGCAGCTGCACCAGCTGCGCGGCCGGGTCGGCCGGGGCGCCGTACCGGGCCTGTGCCTGCTGGTCACCGACGCGAGGCTTGACTCAGCGGCCCGCGAGCGGCTGGAGGCGGTCGCCGCCACCACCGACGGGTTCGAGCTGTCCCGGGTCGACCTGGAGAACCGCCGCGAGGGTGACGTGCTCGGCGTCGCGCAGTCCGGGCGCCGGTCCAGCCTGCGGCTGCTGAGCGTGCTGCGCGACGAGGACGTCATCGCCGACGCCCGCGCGGTCGCCGGCGAGCTCGTCGCCTCGGACCCGGCCCTCGAGGGGTACGACGCGCTGCGCCGCGAGGTCGAGGCCGTGCAGCAGTCCGAGCAGGCCGAGTACCTGGAGAAGACGTGAACCGTATCGACGGAGTGCTGTCTCGGCAGGAATGGCTGGTCGCCGCGGGCTGCGCAAGGTGTGTCGGGGTGCCTGCTGGTGCGAACCAGCATCCGCGGTTTCGGGCGAAGGGGCACAAGGCGGGATGACGCGCATTGTTGCGGGTCTCGCCGGCGGGCGGCGGCTGGCGGTGCCGGCCGGGGGCGGGACCAGGCCGACCGCCGACCGGGTGCGGGAGGCGCTGTT
>DASXRB010000448.1:0-4381 GCA_036506875.1 Kribbellaceae bacterium
GATCGCCACCCGCGGGTTCTCGCGCAGCGCGGCGACCTTCGCCGACTTCGGCACCGTGGCGAGCACCAGCCGCGACCCGTCCCACAGGAACGCGATCGGGATCACCCGCGGGTCCCCGTCCAGCGCGGTGTAGGCCAGCCGGGCCGGGATCGACGACGCCAGCAGCTCCTGGGAGATCGGCTCGGCCATTACCTCGGCGACCTGGTTCTCGTTCATCTCCGGCTCCTCATCGTGTGCGCGGCACCCATCGTGCTCGCTCTCACCCCAAGGACGGAGCCCGCCGCGTGTCCTCGACATCGGACGGCAAGGACTACGACCACGCCGACTGGGCGGCCCCGCAGCCGGTCTGCGGCTGACACAGGGCCGGAGCGGCGCCACACGCCGGTGATGGCCACAGCCCCTTCGCGCGATGCATCATGGTCGTTGGGAACGGGCTGTGGCCCGGGGGGTGAGAGCAGTGATCGGACTCGAACGTCCGGACGCACCGGACGTACTGCGGGGGGATCGGAGCAAGGACGCCCAGGCGCTGCGCGCCCAGCTGCGCAAGGCCGGGACACGGCCGCCGGAGCTGGCGGCGTTCGTGTACGGCGCGGAGGTGTTCGACGCGCTGGCCGCGATGACGGGCGGCCGGTGCGCGTACTGCGAGCGGGTGATCGCCGGCGCGGGCGGGTACGCGTCACGCACCCGCAGCGCCGGCGTCACGCACCACCGGCCGCCTTGGGGCGCGGTCGGCTCGGACGGTACGGCGAGTGTCGAGCACTACTGGTGGCTCGCGTACAGCTGGGACAACCTGCTGCCGGCCTGCTCGGAGTGCATCCGGGCCAAGGGCAACCGGTTCCCGGTCGACGCGCCCGAGCGCGCCCGGCGTGGCCGGCCACTGGGCGACGAGCGGCCGCTGCTGCTCGACCCGGGCGCCGAGGACCCGGAGCCGCACCTGCTGTTCCAGCCCGACGGCACCGTCGTCGGCGCCACCCCGCGCGGCGGCGCCACCATCGAGGTGCTGGCGCTGAACCGGGCGTCGCTGGTGGCCGAACGCCGCGACGTCGCGGCCGCTGTGCTGTCCGGCCGGCCCGCGATCGCGACGGACGGCGCCTTCCAGGCCCTGCGCCGGCAGCTCAGCCGGATGCCCAAGGCAACGGCGAGGACCTCGCAGACCGCGATGCCGCTGACCCGGGACCACTACGACCTCGAGTCCGCCGCGCCGATGCGCGACGACGAGAAGGCCAGCTACTTCAGCTCGGTGCGCTGGATCGAGCGGGTCCGGATCCGCAACTTCCGCCCGATCCGCGACCTCACCCTGGACTTCTCCGGCTCGGCCAGCGAGAACGGCCCGTGGCGCGTGCTGCTGGGCGAGAACGGCTCCGGCAAGAGCTCGATCCTGCAGGCGATCGCGCTCGCCCTGATCGGTGGCGGCTACCGCCGGGAGCTCGGCATCGTGCCGGAGAAGTTCCTGCGGTACGGCGCGTCGGAGGGCAGCATCGAGGTGAACCTGACCGGCAGCACGGAACCGCTGCGGGTGACGTTCGACCGGTCCGCCACAGAGTTCACCGGGCCGGAGGCGGCCAGGGTGCTGTTGCTCGGGTACGGCGCGACCCGGCTGCTGCCGCGCCCGGGTGCCTCGGTGGCGCCGCCGCGGACCGGGATGACCCGGGTGGACAACCTGTTCAACCCGTTCCTGGCCAACACCGACCCGTCGGCGTGGCTGCTCAGCCTGCCCCCGGCGACGTTCCGCGACGTGGCCGACGGCCTGGCCCGGCTGCTCGACCTGCCGCGGCAGGCCCGGATCGTCCCGGACCCGCCACGCCGCCGGGTCGAGGTCAGGCAGGGCCGCGACCGCAGCACGATCGAGGCGCTGAGCGACGGGTACCAGTCGATGCTGGTGCTCGCCTGCGACGTGATGAGCACCGTGCTGAGCCTGTGGGAGCACGTCTCGCTCGCCGAGGGCATCGTGCTGATCGACGAGCTCGGCGCGCACCTGCACCCGCGCTGGCGGATGCGGATCGTCGGCGCCCTGCGCACCCTGCTCCCCCGCGTCCAGTTCGTGGTCACCACGCACGACCCGCTGTGCCTGCGCGGTGTGCTCGACGGCGAGGTCACGGTGATCCGGCGCAGCCCGGAGAACCACGTCGTCGCGATCACCGACCTGCCGCCGGTCCAGGGCATGCGGGTCGACCAGCTGCTCACCTCGGAGCACTTCGGCCTGGGCAGCACCGACGACCCGGTGGTGACCGACCTGTGGGCCGACTACTACCGGCTCAGCGGGCTGCGCAAGCCGCGCGCCGCGGACCGCGCCGCACTGGCCGACGTACGACGAAGGCTCGACGAGCTCGACGAGCTCGGCCGCACCGAGCGGGAACGGCTGCTGCTCAGCTCCGCCGACGCGTTCATCGCCAAGCGCCGGGCCGAAGGCGACCCGGTCCGGCCGGAGGAGCGCAGCAAGGCGGCCGCCGAGCTGGACGCCGACCTGGCCTCGCTCTGGGCGTCGCACCTGCCGACGCCGGACGGAGGGAGGTGACCCCGTGCGGCACGTACCGGTCCCGCCGGCTCCGGCGAGCCTGTCCGGCAAGGCCGCGCAGGCCGAGCGGACCAAGCTGGAGGACTTCTACGCCGTACCGGCGAACGCGAACGCGCGCTACCCCGGCTCGTTCAGCGCCTACAAGCACCAGCAGGTCCGGGCGGCGCTGAAGGCCGCGTTCGGCGGCAAGTGCGCCTACTGCGAGACGTTCTACGACTCCAACCAGCCGACCGCGGTCGAGCACTTCCGCCCGAAGGGCGAGGTGACGATCGGCGGTGTCCGGACCCCGCCGGGCTACTGGTGGCTGGCCAGCACCTGGGAGAACCTGCTGCCGTCGTGCACCGACTGCAACAGCCCGCGCAAGCAGGACTTCCCCGCCGGCCTGCCGGCCACGGCCGGGAAGGCGAACGCGTTCCCGCTGCCGTCGGAGAAGCGCCGGGCGCGCGGCCGCGGCGACGAGCGGCGCGAGCGGCCACTGCTGCTGCACCCGTACTTCGACGAACCGGCCGAGCACCTGCAGTTCGTCTGGGGCACCGACACGGTCGACGACGGGCAGGTCCGCCCGAAGCGCACGGCCGGCGGCCGGGAGAGCAAGCGCGGCCGGGTCACCATCGACGTCTGCGCGCTGCAGCGCCTCGGCCTGGTCACCGCGCGCCGCACGCACCTCAAGCTGCTCACCGCGTTCCTCGAGGTGGTCGTCGACCGCAAGGCCGAGGCGGACCGGGCGCCGGGTGACCCGGACACGCGCAAGCGGTTCGAGAACGCGGTCGCCGACGTACGACGGCTGTTCGTCGACGGCGACCCGGAGTACACCGCGATGACGACACAGGTGATCCAGGCCTACTTCGAACGCATCTTCGGCGCCGGAACAGGAGCCCCGCGATGACCACGACCAGCTATCCGCCGCACCCGCCACTGAGCTGTGACGTACTGATGAAGGGCGGCATCACCAGCGGAGTGATCTATCCGCGGGCGGTGTGCGAGCTGGCCCGCACCTACCGGCTGCGGTCGGTCGGCGGGTCGTCGGCCGGCGCGATCGCCGCGGCCGCCGCCGCGGCGGCCGAGCTGGGCCGGGAGGACGACGGGTTCGGCGTCCTGGAGAAGCTGCCGGACGACCTGACCGCGACCGGCGCGGACGGCACGTCGGTGCTGTTCCGGCTGTTCCAGCCGAGTGCGTCGACGGAGTCGCTGTTCGGCGTGGTCACGTCGGGGCTGGGCAAGAAGGGCCTGCGGCGGTGGCTGGTGACCGCCGGGGCGGCGCTGACCGGGTTCGCGGGGTGGGTGCTCGCCGGTGCGCTGCCGGGCGTCGTACTCGTCGTGATCGGTGCCCTGGGCAACGGACCGGCGCGCTGGGCCGCGGTGGCCGGCGGTGCCCTGGTGCTGCTGACCGGGGTGGTCGCGGCGACGGCCGCCGGGCTGCTGCGCAGCGTGGCGCGGGACGTGCCGGCGAACGGGCTCGGGCTGTGCACCGGGATGCCGGGCGCGCGCTCCGCCGGGGCCGACGCGCTGACGCCGTGGCTGCACCACAAGCTGCAGGAGCTCGCCGGGCGCAACGGCGGGACGCCGCTCACGTTCGGCGACCTCGACGCGGGCGACGTGCAGCTGCGGATGATGACGACGAACCTGACCCGGCACCAGCCGATGCGGATGCCGTGGCCGGAGTACGAGTACTTCTTCGACCCCGCCGAGTTCCGCAGGCTGTTCCCCGAGGACGTGGTCGCGTGGATGAGCCGGCCGGAGCACGCGCCCCCGCTGCCGACAGCGCCGGCCGAGCGGTGGCTGCGCGAGCTGCGCCGGCTGCAGGCGCGGCCGCTGCTGCCGTTCCCGGTCGCGGAGCACGTCCCGGTGATCGTCGCGACGCGGATG
>DASXRB010000449.1:0-4085 GCA_036506875.1 Kribbellaceae bacterium
TACGACCACGTGTTCGTGCAGTACGGCGACGGCCGCGAGGAGCAGCCCGGCCCGGTCGCCGAGAGCGACGAGGAGCTGGTCGAGCTGATCCAGGTGCTGGCCGCGCATGCCGGCCTGAGCAGCCGGCCGTTCGACTCGGCCAACCCGCAGCTGGACCTGCGGCTCCCGGACGGCTCCCGGTTGTCGGCGGTGATGGGCGTGACCGCCCGGCCGGTGGTGTCGATCCGTCGCGCCCGGCTCGGCAAGGTCTTCCTGGGCGACCTGGTGGCGAACGGCACGATGTCCGACGACCTGGCGTCGTTCCTGCGCGCCGCGGTGGCGGCGCGGAAGAACATCATGATCGCCGGTGCCACCAACGCCGGAAAGACGACGCTGCTGCGCGCGCTGGCCAACGAGATCGCCCCGCACGAGCGGCTGATCACCGTGGAGCGGTCGCTGGAGCTCGGCCTCGGCGAGTTCCCCGAGCTGCACCCGAACGTGGTCGCCTTCGAGGAGCGGCTGCCCAACTCCGAGGGCGTCGGCGCGGTGTCCATGGCCGATCTCGTACGACGCTCGCTGCGGATGAACCCGAGCCGGGTCATCGTCGGTGAGGTGCTCGGCGACGAGATCGTCACGATGCTGAACGCGATGAGCCAGGGCAACGACGGCTCGCTGTCCACGATCCACTCGAACTCGTCGATGGAGGTGTTCAACCGGATCTCGACGTACGCGATCCAGGCGTCGGAGCGGCTGCCGATGGAGGCCACCCAGATGCTGATCTCGGGTGCGCTGGACTTCGTGGTGTTCGCGCGCAAGCACAACGACTACGTGTCCGGCGGCCGGCTGAGCCGGTACGTCGAGAGCGTGCGGGAGGTGACCGGCTGGGACGGGCGGGTGCTGTCCAGCGAGATCTTCGCGCCGGGACCGGACGGCCGGGCCGCCGCGCACGCGCCGGTCCAGTGCATCGACGAGCTCGAGCACTACGGGTACCAGCCGCTCGTGCACGGCCGGTGGGCGTGAGCTGACATGGATCTGCGGACGATCACCGCGCTGCTGCTGGGGGCGGCCGTCGGTGGCGGGATCCTGCTGCTGATCGTCGCGATCCGCGGTACCGAGCCTCGCGAGGCGACGCCGTCGCTGTTCCACCGCTCGCGCAGCGGCGGGACGAAGAAGTCGACGGTGCGGCTGGCGACCGGTATCGGGGTCGGGCTGGTGGTGCTGGCGATCACCCGGTGGCTGGTGTTGGCGGTCGCGTTGGGGTTGCTGGCCGGGATGGCGGACCGGTTCTTCGGCGGTGCCAGCGAGGAGCGCAAGGCGATCGACCGGCTGGACGCGCTGGCGACCTGGACCGAGGCGCTGCGGGACACGATCGCGGGTGCGGTCGGTCTGGAGCAGGCGATCCCGGCCACGGCGGTGAACGCTGCGCCTGCGATCAAGCCGAGCCTGAACCTGCTGGTGGACCGGCTGCGGATCCGCGAGCCGCTGCCGTCGGCGTTGCTGCGGTTCGCCGACGACCTGGACGACCCGTCCGCCGACCTGATCTGCGCCGCGCTGGTGCTGAACGCGCGGCTGCGCGGGCCGGGCCTGCGGGAGGTGCTGAGCGCCCTGGCGATGTCGGCCCGTGAGGAGCTGGACGTGCGGCACAAGGTGGCGGCAGAGCGGCGGTCGACCAGGCGGTCGGTGCAGATCGTCGTGTTCATCACCCTGGCGGTGGCGGCCGCGCTGGTGCTGTTCAACCCGGGGTACGTGGCGCCGTACCGGAGCTTCGTCGGGCAGTTCGTGCTGCTCATCGTCGTACTGCTGTACACCGCGGGGCTGGTGTGGCTGCGGCGGCTGGCCAAGATCGAGGTACCGGACCGGTTCCTGGTCGGTCGGAAGGACGGCCGGGCCGCGCGGCTCGGCGACGACCGGATGGAGTCGATCGGATGACGCTCGCGTTGCTGTGCGGTGCGCTGGTGGGAGGCGGTGCCTACCTGCTGGTGCGGATCCTGATGCGGCCGCCGGCGACGGTGCGGTCGACGATCGCGCGGATCGACGCGGGGCGCAGCGGCTACCGGTCGGTGACCGCGAGCGCCGCCGGCGAGCACCAGCTCGGCGGGTTGGACCGGCTGAAGGAGTCGCTCGGCCGGAGGCTGGAGGCCGAGGCGGCCGGTCGCGGCTGGCGGTTCGGCAAGCTGCGCCGCGACCTCGCGGTGATGAACCGGCCGTTCGCGGCCATGCTCGCGTCGAAGGTGCTGTTCGCGGTCGGGGCGCTGATCCTGGTGCCGCTGTGGTGGCTGATCGCGGAGATGGGTGGTCTGCACCTGCCGGGTGCGGCGCCGCTGGTGGTGGCCGTCGCCGCGGCGACGTTCGCGTTCTTCCTGCCGGACCTGGCGTTGCGGCAGGAGGCGGAGGCGCGGCGGCGTGACTTCCGGCACGTCGTGGGCAGCTTCCTCGACCTGGTCGCGATGAACCTGGCCGGTGGCCGTGGTCTGCCCGAGGCGCTGATGACCGCGTCGACGATCGGTGACCACTGGGCGATGGCGCGGATCCGGCAGGCGCTGGCGAACGCGCGGCTGATCGGCATCACCCCGTGGGACGCGATGGCCCAGCTCGGTGAGGACATCGGTGTCGACGAGCTGCGTGACCTGGCGTCCGCGCTGGCGCTGGCCGGCGACGAGGGCGCGAAGATCCGGTCCTCGCTGCTCGCCCGGGCGGCGAGCCTGCGCGCCAAGGAGCTGGCGAGTGTCGAGGGCAAGGCGGGGGAGCGGTCGCAGGCGATGCTGGTCGCGCAGCTGCTGATGTGCGCGGCGTTCATGCTGTTCCTCGGCTTCCCGGCCGGATCGATGATCCTGTCGTCCTGAATGCGGACGGTAGGCCGGGGACGGAACGGGCGGGTGCGACCCCGTCCTACGGGCATACTGATGCCCGCCAGGGAAAACCTCGAAGGAGTACAGATGCCGTACGAACTGGAACTCGCTCGCATCATGCTCGGCTACGCGTTCGCGCGTGCGCGCACCGTGAAGCAGCGGACCAACGGCCAGCTCGGTGCGTCGGCCATCGAGTGGGCCGTCATCGCGGGCATCGTCGTCACTGCCGCGATCGCGATCGGCGTCGTCGTCAACCAGGTGATCGAGCGGCGCAAGACCGAGATCGAAAAGGGTTAGAGCTTGCGTCACCCGTCGCGCCGTCGTGGGGAGCGCGGCGCGAGCGTCCTGGAGATGGCGATCATCGCGCCGATGCTCCTGACGCTGATCTTCATGTCCATCCAGACCGCGTTGTTCTTCTTCGGGCGCGCGGCGGCGCTGAACGCGGCGCAGGAGGGGGCTTCGGAACTGCGGCAGATCCAGCCGCAGGTGTACTCGGACGGTCTGGCGGAGCGCGTCCGGCTGAACACCGAGACGTACGCGAAGCGGATCGCGGGGAACTCCCTGCTCAACGCGCGGGCGACGTACGACTACAACGCGACGACCGGGATCGCGTCGATGACGGTGGAGGGGGAGACCGTGTCGCTGGTGCCCGGCTTCACTCTGACCACGAAGCGCACCGCGAGCGGTCCGATCGAGACGTTCGAGGCGGACAAGTGAGCGTGCGGGGGGTTCGTCGGCCGGGTCGCTTCGGCGAGCGGGGCATGCTGGCGCTGGAGTTCGCGATCCTCGCGCCGATCCTGCTGATGCTGCTGCTGTTCCTGATGGCCTGCGGGCGGTACTTCCAGACCTCGTCGCTGCTGGAGAACGCCGCACGCGACGGCGCCCGCGCCGCGACCCAGGCTCGAACCTTCGACAGCGCCCAGTCGGCCGTCGACGACGCGGTGACGCGGACGCTGGCGCAGAAGGCGCCGGAGTCCTGCAAGACGACCGCGAGCGGCGCGATCACCACGGCGGGCTTCACCGCCGGGTCGCCGATCACGGTCGAGGTCAAGTGCACCATCGACTACCGCGACCTCGGCCTGCTGGGGATCGACCAGGACGTCACGGTGCGCCGCAGCTTCACCTCCACGCTCGATGCGTACCGAGGTGTGCGGTGAGGACGCGGAGTCAGTACGGCGCGCTGAGCCCGGCGGTCGCGATCCTGGCCGTCATGATCTTCTGGCTGGCCGGCCTCGTCATCGACGGCGCCCGCCAGCT
>DASXRB010000450.1:0-10756 GCA_036506875.1 Kribbellaceae bacterium
CCGACGCGGCGACGGTCGAGCTGTCGGAGTACTACGCGGATCTCATCGTCCGGCGTCGTACCGATCCCGGCGACGATCTGGTCACCAGCCTGGTCCAGGCGCTGGACGCGGAGCCGACGCTCAGCCAGGACGAGCTGATCAGCAACCTCCTGGTGCTGTTCAACGCCAGCTTCGTGACGACGATCCACCTGCTCGGCAACGGGGTCCAGGTGCTCCTCGAGCGGCCCGGGCTGCGCCCGGACGTGCTCGCCGACCCCGCGTCGTACGTCGAGGAGGTACTGCGGTTCGACACCTCCGTGCAGTTCGTCGTCCGGCACGCGACGACGGACACCGAGGTGGCCGGGGTGCCGCTGCCCGCCGGGCGGATGGTGCTGGTCGTGCTCGGCGCGGCGAACCGCGACCCGGCCCGCTACGACCGGCCGGACGCCTTCGACCTCTCCCGGCGCGACAGCAAGCCGCTGAGCTTCGGCGCCGGCCCGCACTACTGCCTGGGCGCGGCGCTGGCCCGGGCCGAGGCACGACTGGCGTTCCCGATGCTGCTGGAACGCTTCCCGGGTCTGACGGCCGGCGGACCGCCGGTCCGGAACCGCCAGCAGTTCCTGCGCGGCTACAGCCGCCTACCGCTGACCGTGTGAGGACGGTACTGCCTGATGAACAGTGTTGTCAGGAGAGGGGCCGACGAGATCCTCGCCGCCCTGTACACCGGCGCCGGGCGGCGCGACCCCTACCCGCTGTACGACGAGCTGCACCTGCTCGGACCCGCGAGCCTGACCCCGGCGAGCGAGCAGTACGCCGCGGTGGCGAACGGGTTCGGCGCCGTCGACCAGGTGCTGCGCGACCACCGCTTCGTGAAGGGCGGCGGGGCACCGAAGCCGGACGACGACGCGATCACCACGGCGCTGTACAGCTCGATGATGTTCCGCACCGAGCCCGACCACGGCCGGATGCGCCGGGTCTTCCACCAGGTGTTCACGCCGCGCCGGGTGACCGCGCTGGAGCCGCGGATCGAGCAGCTCACCGACGACCTGCTCGAACGTCTCGCCGGTCTCGGCGCGGACGGCCGTCCGGTCGACTTCATCGCCGAGTTCGGGTATCTGCTGCCGGCCGGCGTGATGAGCGCGCTGCTCGGCATCCCCGACCCGGACCTGGAGTGGTTCCGGATCCGGGTGCAGCGGGTGGAGGACTACCTCGACCTGGGCGGCCGGACGCCGGAGAAGATCGCGGCCGCGAACGCCGCGGCGACCGAGATGTCGGACTACTACCGCGAGCTGATCGCGCGCCGCCGGGTGGAGCCCACCGAGGACCTGGTCAGCGGCCTGGTGCAGGCCGTCGGCTCCGGCGCGCACGAGCTCACCGACGACGAGCTGGTCGGGAACCTGCTGGTGCTGTTCAACGCCAGCTTCGTCACCACGATCAACCTGCTCGGCAACGCGCTGCCGCCGCTGCTGGAACGGCCCGAGCTGGTCGAGAAGCTGGTCGCCGACCCGGACGTCGCCGCCGAGTGCGTCGAGGAGGTGCTCCGGTACGACGGCACCGCGCAGCTGCTGGTCCGTACCGCGTCGGAGGACCTGCCGGTCGGTGACGTGGTCGTGCCGCGTGGTGGCGTCGTACTGCTGCTGCTGGGCGCGGCGAACCGGGATCCGCGGCGGTTCGAGGACCCGGCGCGGTTCGACGCGGACCGGGCCGACAAGCGGCACATCTCGTTCGGCGCCGGGCCGTACTTCTGCGTCGGCGCCGCGCTGGCGCGGACGGAGGGGCGGCTGGCGCTGCCGCGGCTGTTCCGGCGGTTCCCGGGCCTCGCACTGGCGGGGACGCCGGTGCAGAGCGCGGGGCTGGCGCTGCGCGGTTACGAGAAGCTCCCCGTCACACTGGGCTGAAAGGGGACTGTGATGCCGCTCGATCCGCAGGTGGCCGCGCTGCGCGCGCAACGTGTCGCCGACGCGGTGCCGCCGTTGTACACCCAGACACTGGCCGAGGCGCGGGCCGCGGACCTGGCCGCGATCCAGGCGGCCGGGGGAGACCCGGAGCCGGTCGCGTCGGTGCGGGACACCTCGTTCGCCGGGCCGGGCGGTGAGCTGCCGGTGCGGATCTACCGGCCGGACGGCGACGGGCCGCTGCCGACGTTGCTGTACTTCTTCGGCGGCGGCTGGGTGCTCGGCAGTATCGAGACCGCGGACGGGATCTGCCGGCGGCTGGCGAACGCGGTGCCGTGCCAGGTGGTGACGGTCGGGTACCGGCTGGCGCCCGAGCACCCGTTCCCGGCCGCGGTCGACGACTGCGTCGCGGCGGCACGCTGGGCGTTCTCGAACGCGGTGTCGCTCGGCGCGGATCCGGAGCGGATCGCGGTCGGCGGGGACAGTGCGGGTGGGAAC
Source organism: Kribbellaceae bacterium (assembly GCA_036506875.1). Taxonomy (GTDB): domain Bacteria; phylum Actinomycetota; class Actinomycetes; order Propionibacteriales; family Kribbellaceae; genus DASRHY01. The sequence goes on from DASXRB010000450.1 coordinate 2,373, forward strand.
CTGGCCGCGGTCGTGGCGCAGCAGGCCGGCGTGCCGCTGGCCGGGCAGCTGCTGGTCTACCCGAACACGCTGTTCGGCGCGGAGACCGAGTCGATGGAGGTCAACGACGATCCCGCGCTGTTCAACCGGCACTCGGTGGAGTGGTACTGGGGGCACTACCTGTCGCCGGACGCCGACGGCAAGGACCCGCGGGTGTCTCCGCTGCTGGCCGAGGACGTGTCCGGGCTGCCGCCGGCGCTCGTGATCACCGCCGAGTACGACCCGCTGCGCGACGAGGGCGAGCGGTACGCCGAGCGGCTGCGCGCCGCCGGGGTGCCGGTGGAGTCGAAGCGGTACGACGGGATGGTGCACGGGTTCTTCGCGATGTCCGGCGTGCTCGACGGCGGCCGGGACGCGGTGGCACAGGCGGCCCGCTGGCTGGGTGAGGTGTTCGCGCGGTGAGCGACGAGCCGGTGTGCCTGGCCGACTTCGAGGCGCTGGCGGACGCGGTGCTGCCGCCGGGGGTGCGCGACTACGTCTCCGGTGGCGCGGGCGCGGAGGTGACGCTGGTCGCGAACCGTGCCGCGCTGGACCGGGTGGCGGTGGTCCCGCGGGTGCTCGCCGGGACCGACGTGACGACCGAGACCCGGCTGCTGCGCTCCGACGCGTCGATGCCGGTCGCGGTGGCGCCGATGGCCTACCAGCGGCTGGTCCATCCGGGCGGGGAGTTCGCGTTGGCGTCGGCGGCCGCGGGGGCCGGGGTTCCGTACGTGATCAGCACGATGAGCAGTACGCCGATCGAGGAGCTCGTCGCGACCGGCGCGGAGCTGTGGTTCCAGCTGTACTGGCAGCGCGACCAGGCCGTCGTCGAGGACCTGGTGGACCGCGCGCTCGTGGCGGGTTGCGCCGCGCTGATGCTGACCGTCGACGTACCGATCCTGGGCCCGCGGCTGCGCGATCTGCGCAACGCCTTCGCGCTCCCGCCGGACGTGGTGGCGGCGAACCTCGCCGATCCGCAGGCGCCGGTGGCGCACACGCGGATCGCGGGTACGTCGGCGGTCGCGGAGCACACCGCGCAGGTGTTCGCTTCCGGCCTGGGCTGGCGCCAGGTCGAGTGGCTGCGGGAGCGGATCGGGATTCCCCTTGTGGTGAAGGGGATCCTCGACCCGCGCGACGCGCGCCGGGCCGTCGACGCCGGCGCCGACGCGGTCGTGGTCTCCAACCACGGCGGCCGCCAGCTCGACGGCGCGGTCCCGAGCGCGGCGGCGCTCCCGGACGTGGTCGATGCCGTGGGCAACGACTGCGAGGTGCTGCTGGACAGCGGGGTGCGGTCCGGCACCGACGTGCTGCGCGCGCTCGCCCTGGGTGCCCGCGGGGTGCTCGTCGGGCGGCCGATGCTGTGGGCGCTCGCGGTGGACCGCGCGTCGCCGGCGCTGTCCATGCTGCGGTCCGAGATCCACGACGCGCTGACCCTGGCCGGCTGCGCGGATCCCGCGGCCGCGGGCGACCTGGCGGTACGGGACATGGAGGGGCGCCGGTGATCGACCTGAGCGACCTGCACGGGTCGCTGCGGGACCCCGCGCTGACGTCGATGACGTTCCTCAACGAGGTCGCGAGCCACTATCCGGACGCGATCTCGCTGGCCGCCGGCCGGCCGTACGAGGAGTTCTACGACGTCGAGGACCTGCACCGGTACCTGCGCCGCTTCACCCGGCACCTGTCCGAGGACCTCGGGTACGACGAGGGGGCCGTGCGCCGGACGCTGTTCCAGTACGGGCGCACGAAGGGCATCATCCACCACCTGGTCGCGCGCAACCTGTCCGTCGACGAGGGGGTCGAGGTCGACCCGGAGGCGGTCGTCGTCACCGTCGGCTGCCAGGAGGCGATGTTCCTCGTCCTCCGGGCGTTGCGGGCCACAGCGGACGACGTGCTGCTCGCGGTGTCGCCGACGTACGTCGGTCTCACCGGCGCGGCGCGCCTGACCGACCTGCCGGTCCGCCCGGTGGCGACCGGTGCCGGCGGCGTCGACCTCGACGACCTCGTCGCGCAGGCGAAGACCGCGCGGGCCGAGGGCCTGCGGCCACGAGCCCTGTACGTGATGCCGGACTTCGCCAACCCGTCCGGCCGCAGCCTCGACCTCGCCACCCGCGAGCGGCTGCTGGACGTCGCGGCCGAGCAGGATCTGCTGTTGCTGGAGGACAACCCGTACGGCCTGTTCCACGGCGACCATCCGCGGGTGCCGACCCTGAAGGCCCTCGACACCGGTCGGCGCGTCGTCTACCTGGGCTCCTTCGCCAAGACCGCCCTGCCGGGCGTGCGGGTCGGCTACGTGGTCGCGGACCAGCGGGTGCGCGGCGGCGGGCTGCTGGCCGACGAGCTCGCCAAGCTCAAGAGCATGCTCACCGTCAACACCTCCGCGATCGCCCAGGCCGTTGCCGGTGGCAAGCTCCTGGAGCACGACTGCAGCCTGGTCGCGGCGAACCGCCGCGAGCGCGAGGTGTACGCCGCCAACCTCACCCACCTGACCGACGGTCTCGCCAAGCGCTTCGGTGCGGACTCCGGGGTCACCTGGACGGTCCCGTCCGGCGGCTTCTTCGTCGTGGTCGACGTCCCCTTCGTCGTGGACGACGCCCTGCTCGAACGGTCCGCGCACGACTTCGGCGTCCTGTGGACCCCGATGGGCCACTTCTACGACCACGACGCCGAGGTCCACGCGCTGCGCCTGTCCTGCAGCGCCGTCACCCCGGCCCAGATCGACCACGGCCTCGACCGCCTGGCCGACTTCGTCTCCGCCCAGGTGGGCTGACCGTCAGAGCTTCCGCAGCCGGACCCATTTCACGGCGTGGTCGGAGCCCTTGCGGAGGACGAGGGTGGCGCGGGAGCGGGTGGGGAGGATGTTCTCGTGCAGGTTCGGGCCGTTGATGGTGTCCCAGAGTGACTCGGCGCGGGCGATGGCCTCGTCGCGGCTCAGGTCGCCGTAGCGGCGGAAGTACGACTGCGGGTCGCGGAACGCGGTCTCCCAGAGCTTCAGGAAGCGCGCGACGTACCAGGACCGGATGTCGTCCGCGGCGGCGTCGACGTACACGGAGAAGTCGAAGAAGTCGCTCACGGCCAGCCCGCTGCGGCCGTCACCACGTCGCGGCGCGGGCTGGAGCACGTTGAGCCCCTCCAGCAGCAGGATGTCCGGCTGCTCCACCGTCGTCCGCACGTCCGGCAGCCGGTCGTAGAGCAGGTGCGAGTAGACCGGAGCGTCCACGCTGTCGATGCCCGACTTCACCTCGACGACGAAGCGCAGCAGCGCCTTGCGGTCGTACGACTCCGGGAAGCCCTTGCGCTGCAGCAGGCCGCGGCGCTCCAGCTCGGCGTTCGGCCACAGGAACCCGTCGGTGGTGACCAGCGCCACCCGCGGGTGCTCCGGCCAGCGGGCCAGCAGCTCGCGCATCAGCCGCGCGGTGGTGGACTTGCCGACGGCAACGGAGCCGCCGATGCCGATCACGAAGGGTGTCCGGGTGGCCGGCTCGCCGAGGAAGGTCTCGGTGTCGGCGTGCAGCTCGCGGGCGTGCCGCACGTACAGCGACAGGATCCGCGACAGCGGCAGGTAGACCTCGCGGACCTCGTCCATGTCGATCTCGTCGCCGAGGCCGCGCAGCCGCTCGACCTCCTCGGCGGTCAGCGGCGACTCGGTCGTCTCCGCGAGCCGGGCCCACGCCGCCCGGTCCAGCTCGGTGTACGGCGTCACCTCGCGCGGGTGCGGCAGCATGGGGCTCATTCTGCCCACCGCCGTTGCCGTTAGTCTGGCCGCCATGTGCGGCATTGTCGGGTACGTCGGCGAGAAGTCAGCCCTTGATGTGGTCCTGGAAGGCCTTCGCAGGCTGGAGTACCGCGGGTACGACTCCGCGGGTGTGGCCCTTGTCACAGACGGTCAGGTCCTGAGTCTCGCCAAGAAGGCGGGCAAGATCGCCAACCTCGACAAGGAGCTGGCCGACCACCCGCTGCCATCGTCGACGACCGGGATCGGGCACACCCGGTGGGCCACCCACGGCCCGCCGAACGACCGCAACGCGCACCCGCACCCGAACGGCGACCACAAGGTCGCGGTGGTGCACAACGGCATCATCGAGAACTTCGCCGTGCTGCGCGCCGAGCTCGAGTCGCGCGGCAACGAGCTGCGCTCCGAGACCGACACCGAGGTGGTGGCGCACCTGCTCGGTGAGACCCTGCCGGCCACGGACGGTGACCTGGCCGAGGCGATGCGCGCGGTGTGCCGCCGGCTCGAGGGCGCGTTCACGCTCGTCGCCGTCCACGCCGACAACCCCGACGTGGTCGTCGGCGCGCGGCGGAACTCGCCACTGGTGGTCGGGGTCGGCGAGGGCGAGAACTTCCTCGCCTCCGACGTGTCCGCGTTCATCACCCACACCCGCGACGCCATCGAGCTCGGCCAGGACCAGGTCGTGGAGCTGCGCCGCGAAGGTGTCACGGTCACGAACTTCGACGGCACCGAGGCCGATGTCACGCCGTACCACGTCGACTGGGACATCTCGGCCGCCGAGAAGGGCGGCTACGACTACTTCATGCTGAAGGAGATCGCCGAGCAGCCGAAGGCGATCGCGGACACCCTGCTGGGGCGGTTCACACCCCAGGGGCGGCTGCACCTGGACGAGATGCGGCTGAGCGACGACGAGCTGCGCGAGGTCGACAAGATCATCATCATCGCGTGCGGCACGTCGTTCCACGTCGGCCTGATCGCCAAGTACGCGATCGAGCACTGGACCCGGATCCCGTGCGAGGTGGAGCTGGCCAGCGAGTTCCGTTACAGAGACCCGATCGTGGACCCGACCACGATGGTGATCGCGATCAGCCAGTCCGGCGAGACCATGGACACCCTGATGGCGCTGCGGCACGCCCGCGATCAGCGCGCCAAGGTGCTGGCGATCTGCAACACCAACGGCTCCACGATCCCGCGCGAGTCCGACGCGGTGGTCTACACCTACGCGGGCCCGGAGATCGCGGTCGCCTCGACCAAGGCCTTCCTGACCCAGATCGTCGCGACGTACGTCATCGCGCTCTACCTGGCGCAGGTGCGCGGGACGAAGTACGGCGACGAGATCACGTCGATCGTCCGCGACCTCGACGAGATCCCGGCGGCGGTCGCTAAGGTGCTCGAAGCGACCGAGCCGGTCCGCCGGCTGGCGCGCGAGCTCAAGGACGCGCGGTCGGTGCTGTTCATCGGCCGGCACGTCGGCTACCCGGTGGCGCTGGAGGGTGCGCTGAAGCTCAAGGAGCTGGCGTACATGCACGCCGAGGGCTTCGCCGCCGGTGAGCTCAAGCACGGCCCGATCGCGCTGATCGAGGACGGCCTGCCGGTGTTCGTCGTCGTACCGCCCAAGGGCCGCGACGTGCTGCACGACAAGATGGTCAGCAACGTCCAGGAGATCCGCGCCCGCGGCGCCCGCACCATCGTGATCTGCGAGGACGACGACAAGACGGTCGAGCCGTACGCCGACCACCTGATCCGGCTGCCCAAGGTCCCGACCCTGCTGCACCCGCTGGTCGCCACCGTCCCGCTGCAGGTGTTCGCCTGCGAGATGGCGACGGCCAAGGGGTACGACGTCGACCAGCCCCGCAACCTCGCCAAGTCCGTCACGGTCGAGTAAGCGACCGGTATACTGCTGGTATGACCAGCACGACGATCAAGGTTCCGAAGGCGACTCGCGACCGGCTGCACCGGTTGGCCGCCGTGGACGGGCTGACGCTTGCCCAGGAGATCGAGAAGTTGATGGACCAGCACACGGCCCGGCCGAAGCCGACGATCGGTGGCTTTCGGAGCGGCGGTTCGCTGACGCCGGAGGAGATGGACGAGGAACTCGCGCGCGGGCTCGGCCGGTGATGCCGATCATCGTCGACACCAGCGCAGTCCTGGCGCTGTACGACGAGGACCAAGCCGGGCACGCCGAGGTGGCGGCGATCGTCGGTGCGACCTCGGCCCTGCTGGTGCTGTCTCTGATGGTGGTGGCCGAGGCTGACTACATGCTGTACACGAGGCTCGGCGCGAAGGCCGCACGAGTGTTCGCAGGCGACGTCGTTTCGGAAGCCTTCGAGCTCGCCGATTGGACCGCGAGTGACCACGCGTCCGCGGCCTCGGTCATCGACCGCTTCGGCGGTTCGGACTACATCGGCATCACCGACGCCGCGAACGTCGTCCTCGCCGACAGGTACCGGACCACGAAACTTCTCACGCTCGATCAGCGTCACTTCCGTGTGCTGAGGCCGATCTGGGGCGTCGACCACTTCACGCTCCTTCCGTACGACGCGGACGAGGTGAGCGGGCGGTGATCGTCGGAGTAGGCATTGACGTGGTGGATATCGCGCGGTTCATGGAGACGCTGGAGCGGACCGCGGGGTTGAAGGACCGGCTGTTCACCGACGCGGAGGCCGCGAAGCCGCCGTCGTCGCTGGCCGCCCGGTTCGCGGCCAAGGAGGCGCTCGCGAAGGCGCTCGGCGCGCCGGCCGGGATGCACTGGCGGGACGCCGAGGTGACGACCGACGACGACGGCCGGCCGTGGCTCGAGATCACCGGCACGGTCGCGGCGCGCGCCTCGCAGCTCGGTGTGCAGAGCATGCACCTGTCGCTCAGCCACGACGCCGGGATCGCGTCGGCGGTCGTCGTCCTGGAGGGGTGAGATGCGGGTCGCGCACACCGTCGAGCAGGTCCGCGCGGCCGAGCGCGAGCTGATGGCGCGGCTGCCCGAGGGCACGCTGATGCAGCGCGCCGCGACCGGGCTCGCGGTGGCGGTGGCCGACTTCCTCGGGTTCACGTACGGCGCCCGGGTGGCGCTGCTCGTCGGATCCGGCGACAACGGCGGAGACGCGCTGTACGCCGGGGCGATGCTGGCCCGGCGCGGTGCCCAGGTCAGCGCCGTACTGCTCTCCGACCACGCCCACGAGTCCGGTCTCGCGGCGTTGCGCGCCGCCGGCGGCCGGGTCGCGCCGGCGGACGTGGTCGCGGGGGCGAACGTCGCGGTCGACGGCATCGTCGGCATCGGCGGCCGCCCCGGGCTGCGTGCCGACGCCGCTGCCGCGATGGAACTGGTCGAGAGCTACGACGTGCCGGTGGTGGCCGTCGACGTACCGTCGGGGGTCGACGTGGACACCGGCGCTACGCCGGAACGCCACGTGCGCGCGGCACTCACGGTCACCTTCGGCACGCACAAGATCTGCCACTTCATCGACCCGGCCGCTTCTGCTTGCGGCCCGGTCCACCTGGTCGAGATCGGCCTCGACCTCCCGGCGCCTGCCGTGGAGGCCCTGCAGCCGGCCGACGTGGCGGCGATGTTCCCGGTGCCGGACGCCGGCTCGGACAAGTACTCGCGGGGCGCGCTCGGCATGCTCGTCGGCTCGGCGCGCTACCCGGGCGCGGGGGTGCTCGCCGTGGCCGGAGCGCTCGCCGGGCCGCTCGGCTACATCCGGTACGTCGGGCCGGAGCCGGTCGCTGACGCCATCCGCGCAGCCCATCCCGAGGTCGTCGCGGGCGAGGGCAGGGTGCAGGCCTGGGTGGTCGGTTCCGGCCTCGGCGACGACGTCGACACTGCAGCCGTGGAGCGGATCCTGGCCTCGCCGGAGCCCGTCCTGGTCGACGCCGACGGCCTGCGGCACCTGCCCGACCGCTTCGGCAAACCGGCGCTGCTCACCCCGCATGCCGGTGAGCTCAGCCGGCTGCTCGACGTACCGCGGGAGACCGTCGAGGCCAACCGCCTCGTCCACGCCCGCGCCGCTGCCGAGCGGTTCGCCGCCACGGTCCTCCTCAAGGGCTCGACCACCGTGATCGCCGCCCCGGACGGCCGCGTTCGGGTCAACACCAACGCGACGCCCTGGTTGTCCACCGCCGGGACGGGTGATGTCCTCGCCGGACTGTGCGGGGCGTTGCTGGCCGCCGGACTGGCGCCGTACGACGCCGCCGGCGTAGGCGCGCTGCTGCACGGGGTCGCCGCACGGCTGGCATCGAAAGGCGGTCCGATCGCGGCGAGCGATGTCGCCGCGCACGTGCACGAGGCCGTCAGGTCGGTGCTGACGAGATCATGAGGCCGGCGGCGCGGACCCCCTCGTGCAGGTGACCGACCGCGCAGAACGGATTCTTCCCCAGCAGCCACTGCGCGGTTCCGCGGCCGCCTGACGGTATGAGCACGTCGAGCCGGTTCCCGTCCGCGTCCAGCAGCTCCGGCCAGGGGTGGCCGACGAGATCCATGACGTCGTCCTGCAGCACGTAGGCTGCGTCGGCGCAGGCGACCTCGGCGCCGTTCTCCAGGCCGAGCGAGAACCCGTGCTCACCGCAGACCAGGACGACGTCCTCAGGACGCGGCTCGCCGTCGACCCTGATCTCGATACCGGGCAGGCCGGTGTGGGCGAAG
>DASXRB010000451.1:0-2795 GCA_036506875.1 Kribbellaceae bacterium
GCCGTAAGGATCGCCGGAATCCTCCGGACCGAACAGGTCCGGAGGACCGTCCGGCTCGCCGCTGACCTTGCCGAGCGCGGCGAGGGTGCCGGGCCGCTCGGTCGCGATCTGTCGCAGCGTCGCGTCGTGGAAGATCACGTACGCCGGCACGCCCTGCTCCTTGGCGGCGCCCGCCCGCCACGCCCGCAGCTCCTCGAAGGTCGCGGCGGCCTCGGGGGACAGGTCCGCGGCCGGCGTCGCGTTGCGCGCTTTCGAGGGTCTGGTACGACGTTCCGGCTCGCGGCGCATCGGTACCTCACGGCGCCGGCCGAGCACCTCCGCGCTGTCCTCGGTGAGCACCAGTGCGCCGTACTCTCCCTCGACGGCGAGCAGCCGCAGCGCCAGTAGCTGGCGGACGACACCACGCCACTCGGTGTCGCGCAGGTCGGTGCCGACCCCGAAGACGCTGAGCTGGTCGTGCCGGAACTGGGTGACCTTCGGCGTGGTCTTGCCGAGCAGGATGTCGATGATCTGGCCGGCGCCGAACTTCTGCCGCCTTTCGTGCTGCAGCCGGTAGACGGTGGACAGCACCTTCTGCGCGGCGATCGTGCCGTCCCAGGACTCCGGCGGGGTCAGGCAGGTGTCGCAGTTGCCGCACGCGGTGCCGCGCTGGCCGAAGTACGCGAGCAGCTGGACCCGGCGGCACTGCACGGTCTCGCACAGCGCGAGCATCGCGTCCAGGTGCCGGCTGAGCCGGCGCCGGTGCGCGGCGTCGCCCTCGGACGTGTCGATCAGCCGACGCTGCTGCACCACGTCCTGCAGGCCGTACGCGAGCCAGGCGGTCGACGGCAGTCCGTCGCGGCCGGCCCGGCCGGTCTCCTGGTAGTAGCCCTCGACCGACTTCGGCAGGTCCAGGTGCGCGACGAACCGCACGTCGGGCTTGTCGATACCCATCCCGAACGCGATCGTCGCGACCACGACCAGGCCGTCCTCGCGCAGGAACCGCGCCTGGTGCGCGGCACGGGTCCGGTTGTCCAGGCCCGCGTGGTACGGCAGCGCCTCGATGCCGTTCTCGGTCAGGAACGCGGCCGTCTTCTCCGTCGACGACCGGCTCAGGCAGTACACGATGCCCGCGTCACCGTCGTGCTCGGTGCGCAGCAGCTCCAGCAGCTGCCGCTGCGGATTGTCCTTCGGCACGATCCGGTACTGGATGTTCGGCCGGTCGAAGCTGGCGACGAAGTGCTTGGCGTCGCCGAGGTTGAGCCGGGTCGCGATCTCGGCGTGCGTGGCCTCGGTGGCGGTCGCGGTCAGCGCGATCCGCGGCACGTCCGGCCAGCGCTCGTGCAGCTGCGACAGCATCAGGTAGTCGGGCCGGAAGTCGTGCCCCCACTGCGACACGCAGTGCGCCTCGTCGATGGCGAACAACGAGACGCGGCCCCGGTCCAGCAGCCGCACCGTCGCCTCCACCCGTAGCCGCTCCGGCGCCAGGTAGAGCAGGTCCAGCTCACCGGCGAGGAACGCGTTCTCCACCTCGCGCCGCTGCTCGAAGTCCTGAGTCGAGTTGAGGAAGCCGGCCCGCACCCCGAGCGCGGTGAGCGCGTCGACCTGGTCCTGCATCAGCGCGATCAGCGGCGAGATGACCACCCCGGTGCCGTCCCGCACCAGCGCCGGGATCTGGTAGCACAGCGACTTGCCCCCGCCGGTGGGCATCAGCACCAGCGCGTCGCCGCCGGAGGTCACGTGCTCGATGATCGCCTGCTGCTCACCCCGGAACGCGTCGTACCCGAAAACCCTGCGCAGCGCGTCCAACGGCGGCATCCCAGCGGCGATCACCCGCCCATCCTAGGAGCCACCCCACCCACCCGCAGGCGCATCGCCGAACCCCTGTGGACAACGACCGACGCGAAATCGGCCAGGTTGTGTAGGAAGGTCGGGCAAAAAGAAACGGCCCCTTGCGGGGCCGTCGGACCAGAGCGACTAGCCCTGGCGGGGTACGCCCATCCTAGCCAGACGATCGCGCTGAGAACAAGGAGGCTGTGTGCAGCGGGTGATCGCCTATGTGGACGGGTTCAACCTCTACAACGGCCTCAAGGACAAGCACGGCTACCGCTACCTGTGGCTCGACCTCGAGCAGCTGGTGCAGCGACTGCTCCGACCCGGCCAGGGGCTCGACGAAGTTGTCTACTTCACCGCGCGGGTTCGCAACCGTCTTGGTAGCGAACGCCGTCAGTCGATCTATCTCGATGCTCTCGCAGCGACATGCCCGAAGGTGAGCATCGTCGAAGGCCGGTTTCAGCTCAAGCGGCTGCGCTGTCGAGCGTGTGGGGCGACGCGGCCGAGCTATGAGGAAAAGGAGACGGACGTCAGCATTGCCGCGGCGTTGGTCGAGCACGCCGCGCTGAACAGGTACGACACGGCGTTGCTGATCTCGGCGGACAGCGACCTGTGCCCGGCAGTCCGCGCAGTCAAGCGACTGCGGCCTGCCGCCCGGGTAGTCGCGGCGTTCCCGCCACGACGACGGTCCGATGACCTGCGCGCCGTTGTTGACGCGTCGTTCACCACCGGGGATGCCAACCTTCGGCGTTCGCAGCTACCCGAGAGGGTGCGGAGCAGGATCGGCGTCGACCTCCATCGCCCTGCGAAGTGGCGCTGACGCTCGCGGCGTCAGTTCGGGGCGAGGTCGGACCAGGAGATGTCGGTGGCGGGGAGGGACGGGACAGCGGCCATGGCGGACAGCTCGGTGTCGATCAGGCCGACGAGCTCGGCGAGGCGAGTCGTGGTGTCGAGGACCTCGAGGAGCTTCTGGCGGTCGGGTT
>DASXRB010000452.1:0-3926 GCA_036506875.1 Kribbellaceae bacterium
CGACGGTCTCCCGGGCGGCGGCTCCGGCCAGGGTGAGGTCACCGTGTTCGCAGTGGCCGCCGAACTGGAGCCAGCGGCCGACCTTGCCGTGCAGGTTGAGCAGCACCTGCTCGGCGTCGTGGCTGATCACCAGCGCCGACGCGGTGAGGTGCTCGGGCAGCCGGTCGCGGCTGAGGCCGTCGTCGTACGACGCGAGGTGGCGCAGGTAGTACCGGCGCAGCTCGGCCTGCTCGGCGTCGGGCGGGTTCCAGCGGGTCAGTGTCTCGGTGGCGTCGCGGTGCAGAGCCGTCACCGTGGCGGTCACCGCTGCGGACCGCCGCCGGTGCCCTCGCTGCCGCTGTCGCCGCCGCTCTCGCCGCCGGGCTCCTCCGGAGCCTCGCCGGTCAGCTTCTCCAGGTCGGAGATGTCGATGTCGACCAGGTCGCCGGCCTGGTGGGCGAAGCCGATCGGATCGTCGAGATCCGCCGTACCGGGCATCAGGTCCGGGTGCGACCACAGGTCGTCGCGGCCCTCGACGCCGCGCGCGTCGCGCACCGCGGCCCACAGGTTCGCGGCGTCGCGCAGCCGGCGCGGGCGCAGGTCGAGCCCGACCAGGGTCGCGAAGGTCTGCTCGGCCGGGCCACCGGCGGCACGGCGGCGTCGTACCGTCTCGGCCAGCTGGGTGGCCGCGGGCATCCGGTCCCGGGTGGCCTCGCGCACGACGTCGTCGACCCAGCCCTCGACCAGCGCGAGCAGCGTCTCGAGCCGGGTCAGCGCGGCCTTCTGCTGCTCGGACAGCTCGGGCTCGAACATGCCCCCGGTGAGCGCGGCCTGCATCGCCTCGGGGTTGGACATGTCGACGTCGGCCATCGCCTGCTCGATCTTGGCGGTGTCGACCTGGATGCCGGCGGCGTACTCGGCGACGGTGGACAGCAGCCGCTGGCGCAGCCACGGCACGCTGGCGAACAGCCGCTGGTGCGCGCACTCGCGCAGCGCCAGGTACAGCCGGACGTCCTCGTCGCTGAGGCCGAGACCCTCGGCGAACCTGGCGACGTTGTCCGGGAGCAGCACGGCGCGGCCGTTCGGGCCGAGCGGCAGGCCGATGTCGGAGGCACTGACCACCTCGCCGGCGAGGCCGCCGAGCGCCTGGCCGACCTGGGCGCCGAAGATCGAGCCGCCGAGCTGGCGGAGCATCCCGGCCATCGGGCCGGCGAGCTGCTGCGCCTCCGCGGGCAGTGCGCCGGCCATCGCGCCGGCGATGTGCTCGGCCACCGGGTCGACGACCTGCTGCCAGACCTCGAGGGTGTTCTCGATCCACTCCGCGCGACTCCAGGCGGCCGACGCCGACGAGGCCTCCGGCAGCGTGGTGACCGGGTCGAGCCAGTGGTCGGCGAGCCGGACCGCCTCGGCGACCTGCTGCTGGTCGGTCGCGGACATGGACCTGTCGCCGCCGGCGGACACGGTCTTGCGGGCGATGTCCTTGGCCAGCGCCCAGTTCACCGGCCGGCCGTCGCCGGACCCGCTGAGCAGCTGCTGCACCTGGGCGAAGATCGCGCCGAGATCGGGCGCACCCGCGCCACCGGGCAGGCCACCGCCGAGCTGCTGGAACAGCGCTTCGAACGGCGTCCCCTTGAAGGGGTTCTCCGGGTTCTCGGGGTCCTGGCTCATTGCCGGCTGGGCCTTCCTCTGCATGCCTTTGTGCCCGCGGCGGGTATCGCCTGGTGGGCCGTACGACTCCAACGTACCGCCGGGCTCGTAGGGTTTCGCCATGAGCGCAGCGACGACCGCCGCGGACCGGGTGCGGCTGCTGGACATCCGCCCGGTGCCGCTGTCCGCGGACGAGGTGCTGGCCGCGGTGGCCGACCCGGCGGCCGGTGGCATCACGCTGTTCGTCGGCACGGTCCGTGACCACGATCACGACCGCCCGGTGACGGCGCTGGCGTACGAGGCGCACCCGGACGCGCTCGCCCGGTTGCGCGAGGTGGCCGAACGGGTCGCCGCGGACCCGCTGGTGATCGCGCTGGCGGCGGTGCACCGGACCGGCCAGCTGGTCGTGGGGGACACCGCCGTGATCGTCGCGGTGGCCGCCGCGAACCGGGACGCGGCGTTCGCGGCGAGCCGCCGGTTGATCGACGAGCTCAAGGCGGATGTTCCGATTTGGAAACACCAGCGGTTCTCGGACGGCACGACCGAGTGGGTCGGCGTGTGCTGACCCGTAGTCTTGCGTCATGGAGGTCCTCGCGTGGTTGGCGTTCCCGCTCAGCGCCACGGCGGTCGCGATGTGCTGGGCGGCGTGGCGGGGACGGCGTAGTAGCGCGTCCCGCAGCCTGAGCCCGTCGCCGCGCCGGCGCGGGGGCGCGTTCGCATCGGTCGACGACTTCCGGCGTTTCACCGAGGTCTTGCTCGGACCGAGCCCGTCGGCGTCGTCCCGGCGTGCGGGCCGCAGGTCGGCGAGGCGGGTTTCGTGACCCGACGCACGTCCACGCTGGTCGCGTCGATCGTGGCTCTGGTCGCAGCGCTCAGCATGGTCACCCTGATCCCGGTCCCGTTCGTCTCGTTCAGTCCCGGGCCGACCGAGGACACCCTCGGCCGTGCCGACAACAAGCCGGTGATCGAGGTCACCGGCCACGAGGTGTTCCCGACCGACGGACAGCTGGACCTCACCACCGTCTCGGTCACCGCGCCGAACCGGCACCTCAAGCTGCCGCAGGCGATGCGCAACTGGCTCGACCCGCACCGCGACCTGCTCCCGCGCGACATCGTCTACCCGCCGGCGAAGTCGGCCGACGAGGTGGAGGAGGAGAACACGCAGGAGATGACCGGTTCGCAGGACAGCGCGGTCGCCGCGGCGCTGCAGGAGGCGAAGGTCCCGTTCAGCGCCAAGGTCGACACGGTCTCCAAGGGCGCTCCCGCCGACGGGAAGCTCAAGGCGGGCGACGTCATCCTGAGTGTCGACGGCACCCGGGTGACGGAGGTGTCCCAGGTCGGCGAGCTGGTCCGCGAGCACAAGGTCGGCGAGCCGGTGCGGTTCGTCGTACGACGCTCCGAGGTGGAGCGGACGATCACGGTGCGGACGGCCGCGACCCCCGGTGAGGCGACCCGGCCGATGGTCGGTATCAGCGTCGGCGTGTCCTCCAAGGTCAAGGTGACCGTCCACCTCGGCCGCGACATCGGCGGCCCGAGCGCGGGACTCGCGTTCGCGCTGGCCATCTACGACAAGCTCACCCCGGGCGCGCTGCTGGCCGGGCGGCACGTCGCCGGCACCGGCACCATCGAGCCGACCGGTGACGTCGGCCAGATCGGCGGCGTGCAGCAGAAGATCGCCGGCGCGCGCTCCGACGGCGCCACGGTGTTCCTGGTGCCGGAGGCGAACTGCGCGGCCGCCGCCGACGCCGGGGTGAAGGGCATCCAGCTGGTCAAGGTCGGGACGCTGCACGAGGCCGTCACTGCCCTGACCGCGCTGGCACACGGCGGGGAAGTGCCGGCATGCACGCGTTAGCCGATGCCGTGCTCGAGATCGAGCGGCACGCCAGTGAGTCCGGCTGGGACCAGCCGGCCCGGCTGTTCGCGCTCGTGCGGACGGCCGACCTGCTCGCCGCCGAGCCGCAACTGGCCGAGCAGCTCGGCCCGGACGCCGCGGAGCTGACTCCCGTCGCGCAGGAGGGGCTGCCGCCCGGCGCGGAGGGGGACGGGCTGACCGAGGCGCTGGCGCGGATCGAGTGGCCGGAGGCGGTGACCGGCTGCGCGCTCGCGGTCGAGCGGGTGGTGCTGCCCGGCGATGACGGGAGCGTGACGGCCGACGACGTCGCCGCGGTCGCCCGGGACCCGCGCCGGCACGAGGTGCGGATGGTCGGCGGCGTGCTGCGCGACGGCACCCGGTTCGGGGCCGTCCGGCTGCGGACG
This sequence comes from Kribbellaceae bacterium, assembly GCA_036506875.1. Taxonomy (GTDB): domain Bacteria; phylum Actinomycetota; class Actinomycetes; order Propionibacteriales; family Kribbellaceae; genus DASRHY01. The sequence continues at coordinate 3,883 of DASXRB010000452.1, forward strand.
CATGACGAGGACGACGCGGTGCTCACCGGTACCGACCTGGTACC
>DASXRB010000453.1:0-11127 GCA_036506875.1 Kribbellaceae bacterium
GGCGCGGCAGGTCGAGCCGGTGCTCGGCCTTCATGATGTACGCGACGCCGCCCTTGCCGGACTGGCTGTTGACCCGGATCACGGCCTCGTAGTTCCGGCCGACGTCCTTCGGGTCGATCGGCAGGTACGGCGCCTCCCACGGCAGCTCGGAGACCTGCTTGCCCTCGGCAACCGCCTGCTTGTCGAGCGCCTCCAGGCCCTTCTTGATCGCGTCCTGGTGCGACCCCGAGAAGGCGGTGTACACCAGGTCGCCGACGTACGGGTGCCGCGCGTCGATCGGCAGCTGGTTGCAGTATTCGACGGTCCGTTTGATCTCGTCGATGTTGGAGAAGTCGATCTGCGGGTCGATGCCCTGGCTGAACAGGTTCATGCCCAGCGTCACCAGGTCGACGTTGCCGGTGCGCTCGCCGTGCCCGAACAGGCAGCCCTCGACCCGGTCCGCGCCGGCCATCATCGCCAGCTCGGTCGCGGCCACCGCGGTGCCGCGGTCGTTGTGCGGGTGCAGGCTGATCACCGAGTGCTCGCGCCGGGTGAGGTTGCGGCCGAACCACTCGATCTGGTCGGCGTACACGTTCGGCGTGCACATCTCGACCGTCGCCGGGAGGTTCAGGATGATCTGCCGCCGCGGCGCCGGCTGCCAGACGTCGCTGACGGCCTCGCAGACCTCGAGGCTGAACTCCAGCTCGGTGCCGGTGAAGATCTCCGGCGAGTACTGGTACCCGAACTCACAGTCGCCCAGCATCTCCTCGGCGTACTTCACGACGGTCTCGGTGCCGCGCACCGCGATGTTGCGGCACTCCGCCTTGTCGACGCCGAACACCACCCGACGGAACAGCGGCGCTGTCGCGTTGTAGAGGTGCACCGTGGCCTTCGGTGCCCCGCGCAGGGACTCGACCGTCCGCTCGATCAGCTCGTCGCGCGCCTGGGTCAGCACCGACACCGTGACGTCGGCCGGGATCGCGTCACCCTCGATCAGGCTGCGGACGAAGTCGAAGTCGTACTGGCTGGCGCTGGGGAAACCGATCTCGATCTCCTTGTAGCCCATCCGCACCAGCAGGTCGAACATCCGCCGCTTGCGGGCCGGCGACATCGGCTCGACCAGCGCCTGGTTGCCGTCACGGAGGTCGGTGGACAGCCAGCGCGGCGCCTTCGTGGTCACGTTGCCAGGCCAGGTACGGTCCGGCAGGTCGATCGGCGGGAACGCGCGGTAGCGGTGGATCGGCATCGCCGACGGCTGCTGTACGGGCTTGGGCTGATTCTTGGGTGACATCTCAGGCTCTCTCTTCGCGGTCTGCGCTGCGTCGGGGGACGACCGGCGGCAGTACGACTCAGGCGTACGGCGAGACTCCGCGGCGAGGGAACCGGCCTGTATCAGGCCCCGCCGCGGCAGCGAAGGAGGAGCAGCGCGCCACGCATAACGTTCGCCACTCTAGACCCGGACGATCCGTGACGCGAAACCCGCGTCCCGCTCCCTGAGACCGCTCCCTGAGACAACAGCCGGGTCACGCCCGGAAATCAGGTCGCGCGGCGGCGCTCGGGGCGGCACGCTGGCGGGGTGGACATCTCCCCGATCACCCCTGGCGACGCCGCGACCTGTGCCGAGGCCGTCGGCCTGTTCGAGGCCGTGAACCGGCACGACCTGCCGGACGCGCTGACGCCGTCGGCGACCGCCTTCACCGCGTACGTCGCGAACGGCTGGGATGACGACCCGCCGGCCGCGTTCACCGCCCGCGACGCCGACCGCACCCTGGTCGGCGTGGCTGTCGCCGGGCGGCCCGTGCACGAGAACCTGCACATGTCCTGGATGCACGTCAACGTGCACCCGGAGCACCGGCGGCGCGGCTACGGCACGGCGCTGCTGGAGCGCCTGTTCGAGGTCGCGCGCGCGGACGGTCGCCGGGTCGCCGGTATCGACGGCTGGGACAGCCCGGTCACCGAGGCGTTCGCCGCGCGGCACGGGTTCGAGCGCAAGGCGGTCGGGGTCAGCCGCCGCCAGGACCTCACCGCGCTGGACTGGACGGTGCTCGACAAGCTGTACGACGAGGCGGCGGCCGCCGCGCGCGACTACGAGCTCGTGCGGATCGCCGGCGCCCTCCCGGACGAGCTGCTGGATCCGATGGCGGTGCTCAGCGGCTCGATCAACGACGCTCCGACCGACGACCTGGACATCGAGGACGACGTGTTCACCGCCGACCGGCTGCGCATCCTGGAGCGCTCGGCCGAGGCGCGGGAGTGGAACCTGTACCGCGTCGTCGCCCGGCGCCGGTCCGACGGTGAGCTGGCCGGGCACACCGCGATCTTCGCCGAGCGCGGCCGTCCGCACGTCGGCCACCAGCACGACACCGCCGTCGCCCGCGAGCACCGCGGCCACCGGCTCGGCCTGCTGCTCAAGCTCGACCTGCTGCGCTGGATGCGCGACGCCGAGCCGGCACTCGGCCAGATCGACACCTGGAACGCCGAGTCCAACGACCACATGGTCGCCGTCAACGAGACCCTCGGCTACCGGGTCATCGGCCGCGAGCTGCAGTACCAGCGCAACCTCTGACAGCTCACCAGTGCACGCCCGGCAGAACGCGGACGAACGCCCGGGCGCCCCGGGACAGCGCCGTACCCTCCGAACCGGACGTGCTGTCACCGGCCGCGGCCGCACTGTCCGGGAAGGCGCGGTACGCCACGTGCAGCACGGCGTCGGCGACCCGCGGCGCGATCGTGTAGCCGAGCGCGCCCAGCGTTCCGAGCGTCGTACCGACGTGCTTCGGCCGCTTCTCCAGCGCGCCCACCACGAGGTCGGCCGCGTCCTCGGGTGACGCCGCCGGGAACGCGTCGTACATCGTCGTCGGCCGGATCATCGGCGTGCGCACCAGCGGCATGTGCACGGTGGTGAAGGTGATCCCGTCGCCGTACGTCTCGCTGGAGGCCACCCGGGCGAACGCGTCCAGCGCGGCCTTCGACGCGACGTACGCCGAGAACCGCGGCGGGTTCGTCTGCACCCCGATCGACGAGATGTTGACGATGTGCCCGAACCGGCGCTCGGCCATGGAGGGCATCAGCGCCAATGTCAGCCGGACCGCGCCGAAGTAGTTGATCGCCATCGTGCGCTCGTAGTCGTGGAACCGGTCGTACGACAGCTTCACCGACCGCCGGATCGACCGCCCGGCGTTGTTGACCAGCATGTCGACCCCGCCGTGCTCGGCGACCAGCTGCTTGACCAGCGCGTCCACCGCCTCGCCGTCGGTGACGTCGCAGGTGTACACGAACGCGGCGTTGTCCCCCCGGTGGCCTTGGGCAACGATCTCGTCGCGGACCAGCTCCAGCTCGTCCGCGCGGCGCGCGACCAGCAGCGGGATCCCGCCCTTCGCGGCGACCTTCAGCGCGGTGGCCCGGCCGATCCCGGACGACGCGCCGGTGATCAGCACCGTCCGCCCGGACAGCTCACCGCCGGGCCGGGGCCGGCGCGCCTGGTTCGGGTCCAGGTGGTCGCGCCAGAAGGCGTACAGCACGGCCGCGTACGACGACAGCTCGGGCACCGCGATCCCGCTGCCCTCCAGCGCCTCCCGGGTCGCCGTGCTGTCGAACACCGCGTTGAACGCCGCGTGCTCGACGGCCTCCGGCGGGAAGCCGATCTCGTGCAGCACCGCGTCCCGCACCGCGGTCGCACCCGGCACCCGGGCCAGCAGCCCGGACGCGAGGTCGCCGAGCCGCTTGGCCGGCCCACCGAGCGGTCCGGGTACGGCGACCGCCCGCGGCGCGCCGGCGGCGGTCGCGAACGCGTTGTAGACCTCAAGCAGCGGCTGCGGCCGCGGCGAGACCAGGTGGAACGCCCGCTGGTCCAGGCCCGGCCGGTGCATCAGGTGGACCATCGCGTCGGCCACGTAGTCCACCGGTACGACGTTGGTCGCGCCCAGGTCCGGCAGCACCACCGGCAGCGCCGCGGCCGGCACCCGGGTCCGGCCGACCAGGTGCGCGACCCGGTCCAGTGCCGGCAGCAGGTAGTACGGCCCGTCGACCTTGTCCATCTCGCCGGTCCGCGAATCCCCGACCACGACCGCCGGCCGGTAGACCCGCCAGGGCACGGCGGTGGCGCGCCGGACGATCTCCTCGGCGGCGAACTTGGTCCGGTGGTACGGCGACAGCAGCCGCTGCCCGGTGTCGAAGTCGGTCTCGGCGAACCTCCCGCGGTGGTCGCCCGCGACCGCGACCGAGGACACGTGGTGCAGGCAGCCGGCGCCGATCCGCTCGGCCAGCTCGACCACCCGGCGGGTGCCGTCCACGTTGGTCGCGTGGTTGAGCTCGTCGCCGGTGGTGATGTCGTACACGGCGCCCAGGTGCACCACGTGCTCGACACCGAGCAGGTCGTCCAGGTCGTCGCCGGACAGGCCGAGGCCGTCGGCGGTCAGGTCACCGGTGAGCGCGCGGACCCGGCCGGCGCCCGGCATCGCGGCGGTCACCCGGGCAAGCTTCTCCGGCGAGCGCACCAGGCAGACCACCTGGTCGCAGTCGTCGCGCTCCAGCAGCCGCCGCAGCACGTTGCGCCCCAGGAAACCCGTCGCGCCTGTCAGCAGATATCGCACGATGCACCGCCTCGCTCCGTGAGGTTACCGACCGGTCACGTTATTCTGGCCCGCCCGGCCGCCGCCGTCGAGAGCCGTCCCGGCCCGCGCGGAAAACCAGTCGCGACCACCCGTCGTACAGCGCACGCTGGGGTGGTGGACATCACGCCCCTCTCCCCCGGCGACGCGCCCGCGGTCGCCCGGGCCGTCGCGACCCTCGAGGCCGTACGACGGGCCGACTGCCCGGCGCAGCACCCGCACACGCCCGCCGGGTACGCGGCGATGCTGCGGCACGGCTGGGACGGCGAACCGCCCACGGCGTACACCGGTCGCGTCGGCGGCGAGGTGGTCGGGGTGCTGGCCGTCGAGCTGCCGATGTACGACAACACCGGGTCGGCGTGGCTCGACATCGACGTGCACCCGGAGCACCGGCGCAAGGGCTACGGGACCGAGCTGCTCGCGTTCGGCCTCGAGGTTGCCCGCAGCAACGACCGGCGCACGGTCGGGACCGGCGGCTGGGACCTGCCGGCGACGGCGGCGTTCGCCGCGCGGCACGGGTTCGAGCGCAAGCTGGTCGAGGTGATGCGCCGCCAGGTGATCGCCGATGCCGACTGGGACACCCTGGACAAGCTGTACGACGACGCGCTGGAGCACTCGGCGGACTACGAGCTGCTCCGGCTGGTGGGACCGGCGCCGGACGACCTGCTCGACGCGATCGTGACGATGACGGCGGCGATCAACGACGCACCGCTGGACGACCTGGACTGGGAGGACGAGGTCTTCACCCCGGAGCGGGTCCGCGCGTTCGAGGCCGCGATGGCGGGCCGCGACCGCACCGTCTACCGGGTGGCGGCGCGGCACAAGCAGACGGGTGAGCTCGGCGGGCACAGCCAGGTCGCGGTCGAGCACGAGCGGCCGGAGATCGGCTGGCAGCTCGACACCGCCGTGCTGGAGTCGCACCGCGGCCACCGGCTCGGCCTGCTGCTCAAGATCGACGTACTGCGCTGGCTGCGCGACACCGAGCCCCAGCTCGCCACCGTCGACACCTGGAACGCCGAGTCCAACGCCCACATGATCGCCGTCAACGAGGCGCTGGGCTACCAGATCGTCGCCCGCAGCATCGACTACCAGCGAAAGCTCTGAGCCCCGCCGCCATTTTCAATCGTCGGGCCCTTGTGCCCCGGCGGTCGCCGTTGATCGGGCCCTTGTGACCACCGGCGCTGGGCGGTTGGGATCGGTGCCGGTCAGCGGTCGGACAGCGCGTCGGGACGTCGTACCCCTTGTCGGGTCTGGGCACAGGAAATGTCGTGTTCAGCGACCCGGCGAGGGGTTCGCGCTCACGGGTTCCTGTTCGCGACCACCGGCGGCGCGAGGTCACAAGGGCCCGATCAACGGCGACACGCCGGGGCACAAGGGCCCGATGATTGGGCTCAGAAGCCGAGCTTGCGGAGGTGCTTGGGGTCGGTCTGCCAGTTCTTGGCGACCTTGATGTGCAGGTCGAGGTAGACCGGGGTGCCGAGGATGGCCTCGATCTGGCGGCGGGCGGTGGCGCCGACCTCGCGCAGCCGGGCGCCCTTGTGGCCGATCACGATACCCTTCTGGCTGTCGCGCTCCAGGTAGAGGTTCGCGTACACGTCGAGCAGCGGCTTGTCCTCCGGCCGCCCCTCGCGCAGCCCCATCTCCTCGACCACCACCGCGATCGAGTGCGGCAGCTCGTCGCGCACGCCCTCCAGCGCGGCCTCCCGGATCAGCTCCGCGACCAGCGCCTCCTCGGGCTCGTCGGTGATCTCGCCGTCCGGGTACAGCGGCACGCCCTCGGGCAGCTGCTTGACCAGCTCGCCGGCCAGCGTCTCCACCTGGAAGCCGTCCTGCGCCGACACCGGCACCACCGACTTCCAGTCGATCCCGAGCGACTCGCCGAGCGCGGCGATCCGGGTCAGGTGCTCCACCATCCGGTCCGGCGTGACCAGGTCGGCCTTGGTGGCCACCGCGACCTTCGGGGTACGACGGACCTTCGCCGCCTCCCCGGCCAGGAACCGGTCACCGGGGCCGATCTTCTCGTCCGCCGGCAGGCAGACGGCGATCACGTCCACCTCGGCCCAGGTGGTGGTCACGATGTCGTTGAGCCGCTCGCCGAGCAGGGTGCGCGGTTTGTGCAGGCCCGGGGTGTCGACCAGGACCAGCTGCGCGTCCGGGCGGTGCACGATGCCGCGCACCGCGTGCCGGGTGGTCTGCGGTTTCGACGAGGTGATCGCGACCTTGCGGCCGACGAGGGCGTTGGTCAGCGTCGACTTGCCGGTGTTCGGGCGGCCGACGAAGCACGCGAACCCGCTGCGGAAGCCGATGCCGGACCCAGCTGACGACGACTCACGTGTTGACGACACCGTGCACCTCGCCGTCCCAGTCCGCGACATGCACGGCTACGCCGGCGCCGGCCAGATCCCGCACCGCCTCGACATGCACCGCCGCCGGCTCCACCGCGGTCACCACGGCCGCCGCCTCTAGGCCCTTCGCGCCGGACGAGACCGCCATCGCGACGGCGGTCTCCAGCGCGGTCAGCTGCAGCGACGGCAGGTTGACCGACGACGCGGCGTACGTCCGCCCGTCCGGGTCGCGCACCGCCGCCCCCTCGGCGGCGGCGTTGCGGGCCCGGCTGGCCCGCGCCAGCGTCACCAGCTTCGCGTCCTCGGCTGCCAGGGTCATGGGTGGCTCCTCTCCGAGGCCTCGGGTTCGGCCGCGGGCGTCAGGTCGGCCTCGGTGCGGTGCACGACGACGGTGCCGAGCTGGTTGCGGCGTCCGGACGGCCGCTCGGCGACCAGCTCGAGGCCCGCGATCGACACCTTGGTACCGGGAATCGGGACCTTGCCGAGCAGCTTGCCCATCAGCCCGCCGACCGAGTCGACGTCGTCGTCGTCCAGCGGTACGCCGAAGAGCTCACCGAGCTCAACGATCGGCATCCGCGACGACACCCGGAACCCGCCGTCCGACAGCTGTTCCGGGGCGTCCGGCGCCGCGTCGTACTCGTCGGTGATCTCGCCGACGATCTCCTCCAGGATGTCCTCGATGGTGACCAGCCCGGCGGTGCCGCCGTACTCGTCGACCACGATCGCGACGTGCATCCGGGCGGCCTGCATCTCGCGCAGCAGCGCGTCGACCGGCTTGGAGTCCGGGATGTACATGCACGGCCGCATCACCGACTCGACCCGCTCGGTCGACTCGGCCTGCGCGTTGTCGTAGACCCGGCGCATCACGTCCTTCAGGTACGCGACGCCCACGATGTCGTCCAGCGACTCCCCGATCACCGGGATCCGCGAGTAGCCGCTGCGCAGCGCCAGCGACGTGAACTGCCGCAGCTTCTTGCCGCGCTCGACGAACACCATGTCGGTGCGCGGCACCATCACCTCGCGCGCGATGGTGTCGCCGAGCTCGAACACCGAGTGGATCATCCGGCGCTCGCCGGACTCGATCACCGAGGTCCGCTCGGCCTGGTCGACCAGCGCGCGCAGCTCCGCCTCGGACGCGAACGGCCCCTCGGCGAACCCCTTCCCCGGCGTGAGCGCGTTGCCGAGGATGATCAGCAACTTCGGCACCGGGCCGAGCACCCGGGTGAGCGCCACGATGGGCCCGGCCGATGCCAGTGCCACCCGCTCGGCGTTCTGCCGGCCCAGCGTGCGCGGGCCGACGCCGATCACGACGTACGACACCAGCACCATCAGCCCGGCCGCGGCCAGCACATGCGACCAGGTGCCGGGCAGCACCCCGGCCAGCGCCTCGGCGACCAGCACGATCGCCGTGATCTCGCAGACCAGCCGCAGCAGCAGCGCGGTGTTCAGGTAGCGCGGCGCGTCCTCCAGCAGCGTCCGCAGCCGGACCGCGCCGCGCACCCCCTGCTCGACGCGCTGGTCGGCGCGCACGGTCGAGTACGACGCCAGCGCCGCCTCGGCGCTCGCGAACAACCCGGCCAGGAGGACCAGTACACCCGCCACCACCAGCAGGGTGACGTCGTTCGAGGTCATTGCCGCGGACTCACTTCCGGGCAGCGTGCTGTTCCGGGTCCTGTGCCCGCCACGCCTCCAGCAGCCGGCCCTGCACGTCCCACATCTCGGCCTTCTCGGCCGGCTCCGCGTGGTCGTAGCCGAGCAGATGCAGGATCCCGTGCACGGTCAGCAGCTCCAGCTCCGCCCAGGTGCCGTGCCCGGCCTTCGCGCCCTGCGCGGCGGCCACCGTCGGGCACAGCGCGATGTCGCCGAGGTGCCCCAGCGGCAGGTCGCCGCCGTCCCCGTCGTCCTCCACGCCGAACTGCCCGCCCGGCCGCAGCTCGTCCATCGGCCACGACATCACGTCGGTCGGCCCCGGCAGGTCGAGGAACTCCACGTGGTACCGCTCCATGGTGGCCTCGTCGACCAGCTTGATCGACAGCTCGCACTCGGGGTGCAGCCGCAGCGACTCCATCGCGAACCGGCTCAGCTGCATGAGCCCGTTGACGTCGATGTCGACGCCGGACTCGTTGTTGACCTCGACGTTCACGAGCGGCGCCCCTGGTCCCCGGCGTCGTGCACCGTGCCCTCGTACGTGTCGTACGCCGCGACGATCCGTCCGACCAGCTTGTGCCGCACCACGTCGTGCGAGGTGAGGTAGCTGAAGGCCAGGTCCTCCACACCCTCGAGGATGTCGCGGACCACTCGCAGCCCGGATCGCTGCCCGGTCGGCAGGTCGACCTGGGTGATGTCACCGGTGACGACCATCTTGGAGCCGAACCCGAGCCGGGTGAGGAACATCTTCATCTGCTCCGGGGAGGTGTTCTGCGCCTCGTCCAGGATGATGTACGCGTCGTTCAGAGTGTTGTGCGTAACCAGGAAATCATCAGTCACATAGAGCGAATCTTCGGCCGCCACCTGAATGCACACAGTGTCTTGCCGGCCCACGTGTTCGATGCTTTCGATGAACCGCATCGGCCGCCCGCCACCCGACGCGTCGTACTTCGCTCGCTTGCGCGCCAGGCGGAACGGCGGCAGCCCGTCCGGCATCCGGATCTCCAGGACGTAGGCGTCCGAGCGATAGCCGACGTCGCGCCCGTTGGCACGGCCTGGCCTGCGGCCGTCGGCGGGTCGCGTCCGCACATACGCGACACCTCCGAGGGACCGCACCAGGAAGATCACGTCGTCGCGCAGCCGAGGTGAGGTGGTGGAGTACTGCACTCGGCAGGTGCGGCCCGTCTGCGTCACCGGACCGCCGTCGGTGTCCAGCAGACCTTGGAGCACCCGCAACCGGATCCACGCCGAGTTCTCGCGGTAGACGTCGGGAACGAACTTCGTAGCCGACTTGGTACCGGCGAGACCGAGTTCCCGCAACGCGACGGTGACCGGGTTGGCGATGCGCAGCCCGCCGCGACCTCCGTCGACGTGCCGCAGAACGTAGTCGTGCGGGCTCTTGTGCCGCAGCTCGATGCCGTCCAGTGCCGCCTCGAGAGCGTCTGCAAGCCCGGGGTCGGTCGTCGTGAAGGACGGGGTCGTCGCGATCGTGATGCAGCCATCGCCCAGCAGCAGTCCGAGCGCGTACGGGTCCAGCGGGACGTCTCGCGGCTCGAACTCGACCGGCTCGACCATGGGGAGCTCGAAGCGGCGGACATGGCCGCGCCTGAGTCGCCCGATCATCTCCCTGGTCTCGATCGTGCGGTGCATGCCGTCGCGCTTGTCTTCGGGCGTTCGCACCGTCCACAGGTGCTCACCGCAGCAGATGGTGGACGCCCCGTCCTGGGTGGTCACGCGGTAGACGTCCCGCACGCCCTGTGGGTAGACACCGAGCACCGGCGTCGGCAGACCGTTCGACCCGACGACGAGGTCGCCCACCTGCAAGGAACCGAGCGGGCGGAACCCCGCTGGGGTGAGCACCTTCGCGTCGTAGGGCTGCGCCCGGCCGCGCATGTACGCCAGCGGCGCGATCTCGATCGTGCCGGCCGTCAGCAGCCGCGGGATCGACTCCGGGTCGAGCATGTCGTGCAGCGCGTCGTACAGCGGCCGCAGGTAGGGGTCGATCTTCTCCGACAGCGTGCCCGGCAGGAAGCCCAGCCGCTCGCCGGCCTCGACGGCCGGCCGGGTCAGGATGATCCGGGTGACCTCCTTCGCCTGCAGCGCCTGGACCGCCTTCGCCACCGCCAGGTAGGTCTTGCCGGTACCGGCCGGACCGATGCTGAAGACGACGGTGTGCTTGTCGATGGCGTCGACGTACCGCTTCTGGTTCAGGGTCTTGGGGCGGATCGTGCGGCCGCGGCTGGACAGGATGTTCTGGGTCAGGACGTCGGACGGCGTCTCCTTGGTGGCGGCGCGGATCATCACGATGCTGCGCTCGACCGAGTCGGCGGTCAGCCCGTGCCCCGTGCGCACGACGGCGATCAGCTCGTCGACCAGCCGCTCGGCGAGCGCCAGCTCGGCGGGCTCGCCGGTCATGGTGATCTCGTTGCCGCGGACGTGGATGTCCGCGTCGAACTCCCGTTCGATGATCCGGAGGAACTCGTCACGCGCCCCCAGCAGGGCGACCATGTCGATGCTGTTCGGTACGACGACCTTGTGCGACGGCT
>DASXRB010000454.1:0-2429 GCA_036506875.1 Kribbellaceae bacterium
CGAAGTCGTTGCTGCCCTCGGCATGAAGGGCGAGCGGTCGCTCGGCCTGCAGACCATCCGGCTGGACACTGTCGTCGGCACCGTGGATTCGCGGCAGGACTTCGACCGCCGCTTCCGGCCCACCTCGGGGCGGGTGCGGGAGCGGTGGGAGCGGCTGGCGCTGGCACAGCGGCGCGGCGAGTCCATGCCGCCCATCGACGTGTACCGGATCGGGGACATGCACTTCGTCCAGGACGGCCACCATCGGGTGTCGATCGCCATGGCGACCGGCCAGACGACGATCGATGCCTACGTGACCGAGGTCCTCACGCAGGTGCCCGCCAAGGGCATACGGCGCCGTGCCGACCTGCTGATGAAGAGCTACGAGCGGATGTTCCGCTCCCGGGTGCCGCTGTCCGCGCAGGCCTACACCAAGATCAAGGTCACCGATCCCTGGTCGTACGCGGAACTGGGGGAGGCGGTGGAGGCCTGGGGTTTCCGGCTGATGCAGCACGAGCGCGCCTTCTACGACCGCGCCGAGGTCGCCCGGCGCTGGTGGGCGGACGAGTTCACCCCGGTGGTGCGCATGCTGCACGCGGCCAACCTGGTCGGCGGGTGCACGGATGCCGAGGCCTACCTGGGCATCGCGCGGGAACGGTACCGGCTCATGCGCACCCACGAGTGGAACGACGAGGTCATCGAGGAACTACAGCGGCAAATCCGGCCACCCCGTCGGCTGCACCGGTAGCCGACGGGGCAGTTGCCTGCCGCGTTACCGCGAGTCCGCTCCGTCGCCCGACTCGGCCGTGGTGGAAGTCCGCCCAGGGGCGGCGGCGTCGGCTTCGGCCGCACCAGCCTCGGCTGTCCCAGCCTGGGCCGTCTCGGTGTCGGCGACCTCGGCCGGAGCTGCTGGAGCTGCCTGGGCTGCTGCACCTGCCGAACTTGCCGGGGCGTCGGCGTCGTGGAGGGTCAAGTTGCGGCCGCTGGCCGGGTCGAAGACGTGCAGGTGCCGCACGTCGACCCACAGCCGCGCGTCCTCGCCCTCGTTAATGCGCGACGCCGGGTCGAGCCGGGCGACCACCGTCTCCGCGGCGGCGCCGCCGGCCTCGGCCCGGCCGGAGTCCCGGGCGAGCTCCTCGAGTTCGGCCACGTTGTGGGTCTGCCCGAGTTCCCGGGTGAAGTAGACGAACTTCTCCGAGCCCAGCGACTCGACCACGTCGATGGTGGAGTCGAACTCAAGCCCGTTCGGCTTGACCTCGCCCGGCACGATCGAGGCGTCCTCGAAGCTCTCCGGCCGGATGCCGACGATGACCTCCCGGGGCGCCCGGGCGCTCTCCAGCGTCTGCCGCATCTGGGGCGTCAGCGGGAAGTCCCCGAGCCCGGTGCGCAGCTTGCCGTCCTCCAGGGTGCCCGCCATGAAGTTCATCGCGGGTGAGCCGATGAAGCCAGCCACGAACAGGTTCGCCGGCCGGTCGTACAGTTCCTGCGGCGACGCCACCTGCGGGATCGTGCCGAGGCGCATGACCGCGACCCGGTCGCCGAGCGTCATTGCCTCGGTCTGGTCGTGGGTCACGTAGACCATGGTCGTGCCCAGCCTCTTCTGCAGCCTGGACACCTCGGTGCGCGTCTGCACGCGCAGCTTCGCGTCGAGGTTGGACAACGGCTCGTCCATGAGGAACGCGGCCGGGTCGCGGACGATCGCCCGGCCCATCGCCACCCGCTGCCGCTGGCCGCCGGACAGGTTGGCGGGCCTGCGGTCGAGGAACGGGGTCAGGTCGAGGACCCGGGCCGCCTCGTCGACCTTCTCTTCGATCACGTTCTTGGGCGTCTTGGCCAGCTTGAGCGCGAAGCCCATGTTGTCCCGCACCGTCATGTGCGGGTACAGCGCGTAGCTCTGGAAGACCATGGCGATGTCGCGGTCCTTCGGTGCCTCCTGGTTCACCACCTTCCCGCCGATGCGCAGTTCGCCCGAGGTGATGTCTTCCAGCCCGGCGATCATGTTGAGGCACGTCGACTTCCCGCACCCGGACGGCCCGACCAGGATGATGAACTCCCCGTCCGGGATGTCCAGGCTGATGTCGTTCACCCCGATCGCCCCGTCCGGGAAGCGCTTGGTGAGGTGGTCCAGAATGATTTCGGCCACTGTCTGCTCCTTAAATCCCGTTTCCCGGCTAGCCCTTGACCGCGCCGGATGTCAGCCCGGCGACGATCCGCCGCTGGAAGAACAGCACGAAGATGATGATCGGAATGGTGATGACGACGGCCGCCGCCGCGATCGAGCCGATCGGCTGGGCGAACTGCGACGCGCCGGTGAAGAACGCGATGGCGGCCGGGACGGTCCGCGAGCTCTCCGTTGACGTCAGCGAGATGGCGAACAGGAAGTCGTTCCAGCAGAAGATGAAAACCAGGATCGCGGTGGTCACCATGCCCGGCGCGGCCAACGGGGCGAT
>DASXRB010000455.1:0-4115 GCA_036506875.1 Kribbellaceae bacterium
GATTAGATGGCCTCGTATGCGCCGGGGCTTCGCGGCGACAGCGTTCGTCGTGGTCACGACACTCGGGCTGGCCGCCGCGCAGATGTCCGTGTCGACAGCGCAGGCGAGTCCGGGCGACGGACCGGTCGACTTCTCGTCGTCCTTCGAGACCGGTCAGCCTCAGCCCACCTGGACGAGCACTCTCGAGACGGACAGCAAGGGCGTCACGAAGGCCTGGGGCGTCACCATGACGACCACCGTCGGCTCCGGGCCGAGCAATGGCTACAACATCAGACCGCAGGTCGGCTGGACGGGCGTCGCCTCACTGCACTACGCCGGCCGCCAGAGCACGGCGCAGGAGGGCTGGGCCTTCGACAAGCTCTACGACGTCGACATCCCCGTCACGTCGACGACCGAACTGTCGTACATGGTGTTTCCCGAGGCGACGTCCGGTGACAGCAGCGACCCCAGCACCTACGCGGCGGTGGACCTGGCGTTCACCGACGGCACCTACCTTTCGGACCTGGCAGCCGTCGACCATCACGGCAAGACGCTCAGCCCGCGCGGGCAGGGCGCCTCGAACGTCCTCTATGTCGACCAGTGGAACCACGAGGTGTCCGGCATCGGCGCCGTGGCCGCCGGCAAGACCATCGACCGCATCCTTGTCGGCTACGACAACCCCACCGGGCCTGCCGACTTCAGCGGTTGGTTGGACGACATCGCGGTCACCGCCGTACCCGTCCACAACACCTCGACGCACCCGTCCGATCACGTCATCACGACCCGCGGCACCAACGCCGGCAGCAGCTTCTCGCGTGGTAACAACTTCCCGGCGACCGCGGTACCGCACGGCTTCAACTTCTGGGCCCCGGCGACGGATGCCGGGTCGGACCAGTGGTTCTACCAATACCAGCGGCAGAACAATGCCCAGAACCTGCCGACGATCCAGGCGTTCTCACTCAGCCACGAGCCCAGTCCGTGGATGGGCGACCGGCAGACCTTCCAGGTCATGCCGGAGAATGATGCGGGCACACCCACCGCGGATCGATCGGCGCGCGCATTGGCGTTCGACCACGCCGACGAGGTCGCCCAGCCGCACTACTACGGCGTCAAGTTCCAGAACGGCATGAAGACCGAGATCACGCCGACCGACCACGCGGCGATGTTCCGGTTCACGTTCACCGGCGACTCGTCCAACCTGGTCTTCGACAACATCAACAATGACGGCGGGCTGACCCTCGACGCGGCCGGCGACGGCGTCAGTGGATACGCCGACGTATCGTCGGGCGGCAACTCCGCCGGCATGACGAGGATGTTCGTCTACGCCACATTCGATCAGCCTGTCGTCGCCGACGGAATGCTCGGCGGCGGTGGTGGCAGCAACGTCACCGGGTACGTCAAGTTCGACACGACCGCGACCAAGGTCGTGACGATGCGCATCGCGACGTCGCTGATCAGCGTCGCCCAGGCCAAGCACAACTTGGACCTGGAGATCTCGGCCAGCGACACGTTCGATTCGGTGAAGGCACGCGCGCGGGCCCTGTGGGACAAGGTGCTCGGCGTGATCACGGTCGAGGGAGCCAACGACGACGCGCTGACGACGCTGTACTCCAACCTGTATCGGCTCAACCTCTATCCCAACTCGGCGTACGAGAACACCGGCACCGCCGCCGCGCCGGTGTGGAAGCACGTCGTGCAGTCCACCGACTCGTCGGACCCGGCTCCGCCCGGGACGACGCCGACGGAGACCGGGGCGCCCGTCGTCGCCGGCAAGGTCTATGTCAACAACGGGTTCTGGGACACCTATCGCACGGAGTGGCCGGCGGACTCCCTGCTCTACCCGTCGCAGACGAGCGAGATGATCAACGGATTCGTTCAGCAATACAAGGACGGCGGCTGGATATCACGGTGGTCGTCGCCCGGCTACGCGAACATCATGACCGGGACGAGTTCTGACGTGGCCTTCGCGGACGCGTATGTCAAGGGCGTGCCGGGCATCGACGTCCAGGCGATGTACAACGCCGCGCTGCGGGATGCGTCGGTGGCTCCGCCGAACCAGAACGTCGGCCGCAAGGGGTTGAGCGAGTCGGTCTTCCTCGGCTACACGCCGACATCGACACCGGAGAGCGCCTCGTGGTCGCTCGAGGACTACCTCAACGACTACGGCATCGCGCAGATGTCGAAGAAGCTCTACGACACCAGCAGCACGAGCGACCCGCGCCACCAGGAGTATCTCGACAACTACACGTACTACCTGAACAGGGCGCAGGACTACGTCAACCTGTTCAACCCCGCGGTGGGCTTCTTCGAGGGCAAGAGCTCCTCGGGGGCGTGGCGGCAATCGACCGCCGACTTCGACCCTCGCGTGTGGGGCAACGAATACACCGAGACCGACGGGTGGAACTTCGCCTTCCACGCCGTCCAGGACGGGCAGGGCCTAGCGAACCTCTACGGAGACAAGGCAGCGCTCGGCGCGAAGCTCGACGCGTTCTTCAGCACACCGGAGACCGCGACCTTCCCCGGCTCGTACGGCGGCGTCATCCACGAGATGCGCGAGGCCAAGGCGGTTCGGCTCGGGCAATGGGGACTCAGCAACCAGGTCTCGCACCACATCCCCTACATGTACGACTACGCCGGTCAACCGTCGAAGGCCGCGGCCGTCGTCCGCGAGGCGCTGTCGCGCACGTTCGTGGGCAGCGACATCGGAGAGGGCTACCCCGGCGACGAGGACAACGGCGAGATGTCCGGGTGGCAGATCTTCAGCTCGCTCGGCTTCTACCCGCTGCAGATGGGCTCGCCGACCTATGCGGTCGGTTCGCCGCTCTACACCAAGGCGACGATCCATCTCGAGAACGGCAAGGACATCGTCATCAATGCCCCCAACAACAGCGCGCGGAACGTCTACGTTCGAGGGCTGAAGGTCAACGGGGTTGCGCAGTCGAAGACCTACCTCACCCAGAGCCAGCTGGCCAACGGCGCCGTCCTGGACTTCGACATGGGTCCCCAGCCGTCCACGTGGGGGACGGGCGACCAGGACGCGCCGCCGTCGATCACGACCGGCACCGCGGCGCCGTCCCCGCTGCAGGACCTGACCGGGCCGAGCCACGGCACGGCGTCGAGCAGTGACGGCACCGACGCGTCGAAGCTGTTCGACAACACTTCCGCCACCGAGAAGACGTTCACCGGCAAGACCCCGTCGGTCACGTGGGACTTCGCCGCCGCCGGTACCGGTACCGCCACGTACTACACGCTCACGTCCGGCTCGCAGGCCGGCGACCCGGCGAGTTGGGTGCTCGAGGGTTCGATGAACGACGTCCAGTGGACGTCATTAGACCGGCGCAGCAATGAGAAGTTCCAGTGGCGCCGTTACACCAGGGCGTTCCCGATAACGAACTCGAAGGAATACCGCTATTACCGGCTGAGGGTGACTGCGAACACCGGCGAATCGACGACCTCGCTGTCCGAGATCGAACTGCTCGGCCAGCCTCCGGCGACGGATAGCACGCGGTCGCTGTCCGCGGCGCTGTCACCGCCGCAGAGCGTGGTGATCCCGTCGGCGAGTGCTGCCGCGACGGTGAAGTTGACGCTCGACGTGTTGGCCACAGCGCCCGGCGATGCCCGGGTCAAAGTGAGCACCGAGGCGCCGACCGGGTGGACGGTGACGCCGTCGTCAACGGTGCTGACGTTGCACTCCGGCGGTAGCCCGGCTGAGGGAACGGTGCCGCTCAGCGCGACCGTACCTGCGGGTACGGCGGACGGGACCTACACCGTGGCCGCGACGGTCAGCGCGTCCGGTGCCGCGGCCATGCGCGCCGTCGCGACCGTGAACGTCGCGCACACGATCGACTTCGACACCGGGACAGCGGCCGAGCTGCCGTGGTTGTGGGACGCGGACAGCTCGCAGATCGACGGCGGGGGCAACCGGTTCGCGGACAACGACCACTACTTCGTCTACCGGTTCCCGCTGCCCGCCGACACGACCGCGGGCACGGTGACGCTGTCGATCGACGCCGAGTTCCTGGTGCAGGCCAGCTCAGACGGCCAGCACTGGACGACGGTGCTGACCGAGACCCGCGAGATCCGGGACGGGTCGAACAAGGCCGACCGCACCGTCGACATCGCGCCGTTCCTCGGTA
>DASXRB010000456.1:0-4507 GCA_036506875.1 Kribbellaceae bacterium
TTCGCAAGCGGTGAGCTGCCGATCGACGACGCGGTCCAGTTGTTCACCGACCGGGCCCGTGAGGTGGCTCCGGCGTTCGACCTGGATCCGGTGAGTCGGGCGCTCGCCGAGCGCATCTGCACAAGGCTGGACAACCTACCCCTCGCCGTGGAACTGGCGGCCCGCCTGGTACGGGTGCTCCCGCCGGCCGACATCGCCGACGGCCTGCGCGACCGGTTCGAGCTGCTCACCTCGGGAACGCGCGGGGTCGATCCCCGGCAACGCGACCTCCTGACCGCCATCGAGTGGAGTTACAAACTGCTCCCCCCGGTGGAGCAGGCGGTGTTCGCCCGGTTGGCGATGCTGCCCGGGGGGTTCGACTTCGACCTGGTCCGGGCCGTGTGCGCCGACCTGGACCTGCCGGTCGCCGCCTGCCGGGAGCTGATCTCCAGCCTGGAGTCCAAGTCGCTGGTCGCTTCGACCCACGGGTTTCACGGTCGGGTACGGTTCCGCCAGCTGGAGTCGGTACGCGAGTATGCCCAGCGGCGGCTGATCGAGTCCGGTGACTGGGATGCCACCGCCGACCGGCTGGTCGGCTGGCTCACCGATCTGGCGACGCCACTGCTCGAACAGTTCGTCACGAGCACGGACGTCCGCGACCGGCTCGACGTCGAGTACGGCAACCTGCTGCGCGCCGTGGATCACCTCGCCGGCGGTACGGATCACCGGCAGTTGCTGCTCATCGTCGCGCTCGGCCGGTGCCGCGAGGCCAGTGGCGTCGCCGGCTTCGGACTCGAACAGCTCTCCGCGGCGCTGCGGATCGAGGGCGCGCCGCTGGCGTACCGCTGCCTGGCACTCGCGCAGGCGGCCTGGCTGGCGGCCCGCTACGGTGACCACGACGAGGCCGTGGCGCTGGCCCGACAGAGCGTGGACCTGGCGCGCGAGCACGGCCCGTCCGCCCTGCTCGGCCGGACGCTGATGGCCCTGGCGTACGCGCGCCTGACGTACGGGGAGTTCGCCGAGGCGATCGAGTGCTTCACCGAGTGCCTGGAGCAGGCCCGCAGCCTGGGGCAGCCGCAGACAACGGCGCTGTGCCTGAACAACCTCGCGTGGGCCTGCGTGCTGACCGAGGACACGACGCGCGCCCGCGAGCTCATCGACGAGGCTCTCGCGATCATCCAGCACGAAGGCGGGGAACCGCAGTGGGTGGCCGCGCTGCGGCACACCGCGGGCATGCTGGCCCTGGAGCGGGACCTGCGGCCCGACGCGGAGCGGGAGTTCGCCGAGGCGCTGCGGATACTCGGCTCGCGCAGCTCAGGTACGACGCCGTTCGCCCTGGAAGGACTCGCGATGGTGGCGCTGCGGGACGGCCGTGGCGAGCGCGGGCTGCGACTGGTCGGCGCGGCCGAGACTCTCCGCCGTAGGTCCGGGGTGGCCGGTGATCCCTGGTGGCGGGAGCGGCTGGCCGCCGCTGTCGCGGCCGGCCAGGCCCGGCTTCCCGACGGGCGCGCGGAGGCATTGCGGCAGGAGGGCCGGCGGATGAGCGCCGCGCATGCGATCGGGTACGCGTTGCGCGACAAGCTCGATCCGGCCGCGTCCCGCGACCCGCTGCCGGTACCGCTGACCAGGCGGGAACAGGACGTTGCGGCGCTCGTTACGCAGGGCCTGACAAATCGGGAGATCGGCGAACGGCTGCGCGTGTCGGAACGTACCGTCGAAGCTCACCTCGACCGCCTCCGTACCAAGCTCGGGGTGCGCTCGCGTGCCCAGGTCGCCGCCTGGGCGGCGCGTCACGCCGACCGCCCGCGGACCGCCACGGCGTAACGCACCCGCGTAACGCGGCGGCTTTCCCCGATGGCAGGCGGGCAGCCAACCATCACTCTCAATCTCGCGAGTTCTGTTCCAGAAACCGATCGGCGGCCTGCCCGGCCGCCCGCAGCGCTTGGACCGACGGCCAGCGCGCGAGTCGACCGCGAGATGGAGATATTCGATGAGGCAGCCCGCCGCCGTCCTGTCAGTTGCCCCGCTCGTCACGCCGCCCGACCGGAACCTCGTCCGTTTCGAGGCGCGGCCGGCGGCGCCGCTGCGGCTGTTCTGCTTCCCCTGGTCCGGCGCGAGCGCGTCGGTGTACCGGGAGCTTGCCCGGTCCATGCCCGACGAGGTCGAGACGGTCGCCGTCCAGCTGCCCGGTCGAGGCAGCCGCCGGGACGAATCGGCGTTCGACCGGCTCGCACCGCTGGCCCGCCAGGTCGTCCGGGCGCTCGACGTGGAGCTGCGCGACCGGCCTGGCCGCTTCGTGCTGTTCGGCCACAGCTTCGGTGCGCTGCTCGCGTACGAGGTGGCGCGCCAGCTGCAGGCCAGCGGCCGGCACCCGGAGCTTGTCGTGCTGTCCGGCAGCCGCGCGCCGGCCCGGGCGCCGCGGGTGTTCCTGCACCCCATGGGCGACGCCGAGCTGCTGGCCGCGCTGGACCAGATGGGCGGCACGAAGATGGACCGCCTGCGGGACCCGGCGTTCCTCGACTATTTCCTGCCGCTCGTCCGGACCGATCTCACCGCGTGCGAGACGTTCCAGCCGGCGACCGGCACCCTGCACTGCCCGGTGAGCGTCTGGGGCGGCAGCGACGACTGGTACGCGCGTCCGGAGGACATCACCCGGTGGCGCCACTTCGCCGGTCCGGCATTCCGCAGCCGGATCTTCGACGGTGGGCACTTCTTCACCAGCGACGAGGGGGTGGTACGGGAGGCCATGCTCGACGACCTGCGCTGGAGCCGGCGGTACCAGGACCACGCGGTCACCTACCGCCGGGCGGCATGAAGCCATGACCGGACCTGATCCCACCCGGCTGCGGGTACTGGCCGGCGGGCACCGGCAGGGACTGCTCGCGCTGCTCGACCGGTGCTCGGAAAAGACGCTGTACGAGCGGTTCCTGTCCCACGCTCCGACCGCCGGGCCGGAGCACGTCGACGCGCTGTTCGCCGACCCGCAGTGCCACACCGTCGTGGTCGAGCGCCGGCGGTTCGGCGGGACGGAGCTGATCGGGTTCGGCTCCCTCTTCTTCGCCGGGTCCGGCGGCGCCGAGATCGCTCTCCTGGTGGCCGACGAGTACCAGGGCCACGGGATCGGCACCATGCTCGCCGAACATCTGTGCCGGTACGCGGCGGCAAGCGGAACCCGCCGACTCGAGCTGACCGCGCTGGCCCGCAACCACCGGATCATCCGGCTGTTCCGGCGATGCGCTCCCACCATCGACGTCGACCCCCCGGACGCCGGTACCGTCACCGCCACCGTCCGGCTCCCCTCGCGCTCCACGTACGAGCTGGCAGCGGCCTGATCGGGGCGGGCATCGTCGGAACCCTGGCCGCCGTGCCCCGACTTGTGGGCGTGACCCGCGGCAGGGAGGTTCATCGCCGACCGCACCACCGGTTGTGCCAGGATCGACCGGTGCGGATCCGTGCCCTGCTGCTGGTGATGTTCGCGGTCGCCGCTGTCGTGGTCGTCGCCGGTGCGGTGGTCGACGACAGCGGGCTGGTCTCGCAGGGCGCGGTGGCCAGCCTGGTCGCGCTGGTCGGGTACGCCGTGGTGGCCGGCCGGACGGCCCCGCCGCTGGTCCGTTGGGCGCTGGTCGGCGCCCTCGCGGTCCTCACGGTGGCGGTTGCCCGGCGGCCGACGGCCTCGACCGGCTCGACCGTGACGGCCCACGCCTGGTTCGGCGTCACCAGCGGCCGGCCGCGGGTGACCGGCCTCGCCGGCCTCGCGCAAGTCGTCTGGGACGACCTGAGCGGGGCCGCCGCACCGTTGCTCGGGTACGCCTGCCTGGTCGTGGCGGTGGCCGCGCTGCCCCGGTACCACCGTCCCCGGCTCGCGATCGCGGGGCTGGCCGTGGTGGTGCTCGCACTCGCGTACGCCGGTCTCCTGGTGTGGGATGCCGTCGCGGACCGGCGGGCGGGCGGTCTGCCCGGCCTCTCGCCGCCGCAGCTGCTCGCCTGCGCGGCAACGCCGCTGCTGCTGACGTCGCTTGCGCTGGCCGGGGCCGCCATCGCCGCCCAGCGGGTGCCGCCGGACAGGGCCCGCGGCGTGCCGGCGTCGCTGGCCGCCGGCGGCATGCTCGTTCTGGCCTTGCCCGGGCTGGCGACGCTGGAGCCGGCGATCTCGTCCGCGCCGTTCAGGTTCGAGCAGCCTGGCCAGGCGAATGGGTCGGCACTGCTCACGCCCGGCCTCAGATACGGCCACGAGGTCGTCAGCACGGCGGTGACGCGGCAGGTGTCGTTCACCTCGATAGTGGTCGGTGCGGCGTTGCTGGCCGCGCTCGCCGTGGTGGTCTGGGGCTGCCTGCGCGCCGCTCGCCCGGTGCCCGGGTGACCGGTGGTTCCGGCTGTACCGTCAGCAGGATCCCGCTCAGGGGTACGGGGCGCCGAGGTAGCGCAGGACGGCCAGGACGCGGCGGTTGTCACCCTCGGCCGGTGGCAGGCCGAGCTTGGCGAAGATGCTGGCCACGTGCTTTTCGACCACTCCCCCGGTCACCGTGAG
>DASXRB010000457.1:0-4084 GCA_036506875.1 Kribbellaceae bacterium
CTCCAGGACGCGTTCACGTATGCGCCGTCGTGCACGAAGGACCGGGCGCCGACACCGTCGTCGCCGATGCCGTTACGGCCGTGCACGTTCTTGTAGTAGTCCCACGTCACGGCGATGCCGTAGTGCGCGTCGACACCGGCGGTCTGGACGTTGCCGACCGTGCCGTCGCCCCAGACGTTGTCGGCGTCGGTGAACAGCGGCGCGCCGGTGGCCGGGCCGTTGTGGGTCTCGTTGTTGCCGCGCACCGGGTCGACCATCGAGAAGCCGCCGCTGATCGGGGTGGTGTCCAGGCTGACGGTGCCGGAGAACAGGCCGGTGCCGCTGCCGGTGGCGTTCTCCACCGTGCTCCAGCTCGCGAGCACCTTGCCGGTGCGCGCGTCGACGTACGTCTCGGTGCCGGTCGGCGCGCCGCCGGCGCCGCGGCCGGCGGAGACGACCTTGTACGCCAGCCGGGCGGAGCCGCTGTCGGTGATGAACACGACGAGCTTCTCGGCGGAGCCGGAGACCCGCGCCGCCGCCAGTGCCTTCGCGGCCGACAGGCCGGGCGTGGTGGACAGGTTGAGGCCTGGCACGCCGCCGGAGGCGGACCGCAGCGCGCCGGAGCTGCTGTGGTGTACGACGAAGTCGCCGCCGGCGACCTCCAGGCCGCGGTAGGTGCGGTTGAAGCGGATGTGCGTGCTGCCGTCGGCGTCGGTGCTGACCGCCTTGACGACCAGGTCGCCGGCCTGGCCGAGACCGAGACCGGCCGCGCTGGCGCGGGCCTGCGCGATCGTGGTGCCGTTGTCGCGGGCGGGCGTGGACGTCGCGGCGTCCGCTCCGCTGAGGTTCGACAGCCCTGCGAGTGCGGCGATGGCCGCCACCGCGAGGCCCGCACTGGACGTGCGTTTCATGTCCTTCCCCCTTGCTTCCTCGGCCGTTACCGGTTGTGCCTGCACAGTGCACCCACCGGGATGCCTCCGATAACCCCGGCGCTGCGAGGTCAAGGGAAACCTTCGCGCCCCGCGGACCGGGCCGGACAGGCCACGATCCGCGGGACGCGAGGTCACGTCACGTCGGCGGACACGTCAGAGGACGTTGACCGCCTTCCACGCGTTCTGCACGGCCGTCACCTCGGCGCTGCCGGCGCCGTACAGATCGGTGGCGGCGCTGATCGAGCCCGCGCGAGCGGCGGCGTAGTCCGACCGCGAGGTCAGGTACGTGGTCAGCGTGCGGTACCAGATCTTCTCCGCCTTGTCCCGGCCGATACCGGTCATGCTGACGCCGTTCGCGGTCGGGCTGTTGTAGGCGATGCCGTTGATCGTCTTGGCGCCGCTGCCCTCGGACAGCAGGTAGAACCAGTGATTGCCGACACCGGACGAGTAGTGCACGTTCAGCCGGCCGACGCCGCGGTACCACGAGTCCGCGCTGGAGCCGTCAGCCGACGGGTGGTCCATCCGGCGCAGCCAGTTGGTGGCCGGGTTGTAGTCGTAGAAGATCTCCTCGCCGATGAGGTAGTCACCGACGTCGTCGGAGTTGGCCGCGTAGAACTCGACCGAGGTGCCGAAGATGTCCGAGGTGGACTCGTTCAGGCCACCGGACTCGCCGCTGTAGCGCAGCGCGGCGGTGCGGCTGGTGACACCGTGGCTCATCTCGTGACCCGCGACGTCCAGCGTGACCAGCGGACGGTAGGTGGTGCCGTCGCCGTCGCCGTACTTCATGCAGAAGCAGGAGTCGTTCCACGACGCGTTCACGTACGCGCCGTCGTGCACGAAGGAGCGGGCGCCCGTGCCGTCGTTGGCGATGCCGCTGCGACCGTGGACGTTCTTGTAGTAGTCCCAGGTCTTCGCGATGCCGTAGTGCGCGTCCACGCCGGCCGACTGGGCGTTCGCCTCGGTGCCGTCACCCCAGGTGTTGTCGGCGTCGGTGAAGATCGGCGCGCTGGTCGCCGGACCGTTGTGGGTCTCGTTGTTGCCGCGCAGCGGGTCGACCATCGAGTAGGTGCCGCCGGACAGCGTCGTGTCCAGGCTGACGGTGCCGACGGTCAGGCCGGTGCCGCTGCCGGTCGCGTTCTCCTCGGTGCTCCAGCTGGCCAGGACCTGGCCGCTCTTGGCGTCGACGTAGGTCTCGGTGCCGGCCGGCTGACCCTTGGCGTCGCGGCCGGAGGTGTTGACCTTGTAGGCCAGCTTGGCCGAGCCGCCGTCGGTGATGAAGACGACCAGCTTCTGCGCGCTGTCCGCGACCGCGTAGCCCGCCTCGGCCTTCGCCGCCGCGAGGGCCTCGCCGGCCGCGATGCCCGGCGTGGTGGACAGGCGCAGGTCGTGCACACCGCCGGAGACGGAGCTGGCGTGGCCGCTGCCGTCCTGGTGGACGACGAAGTCGCCGCCGACGACCTCGAGGCCGCGGTAGGTGCGGTTGAAGCGAACGTGGCTGCTGCCGTTCGCGTCGGTGATGACGTTGCGGACCGTCAGGTCCGCGGCCTGACCGAGGCCGAGGGCAGCGGCGTTCGACCGGGCGAGCGAAGCGACGGACGGGCCATCCGCCGGCTGCGCCGCGTTGGCGCCGTTGAGGTTGGAGAGACCGACCAGCGTGGCGATCGCCGCCGCGGCCAGCCCGGCGCCGTAGATGCGCTTCATGTGGGCTTCCTTTGCTAGGGACAGGCGGGAGGGAGGTAGGTAGGTATCCCGCCCAGCGATGGGATACGCAAACCTTGCCCGGACACCACGCCGGGGGGAACGAATCTGATCTACCAAGTGCCGGTTTTCGCCGGATCTGTAGGGGAATCCTTCGGACCACGGCCTCGAGGACGGCGAGCACCCCGTGAGCACGCACGTGCCGGCCTCACCGTGGTGAGACCGGCACGTGGAGTGGCTCAGACGTCGGTCAGCAGGTGGGCTCGCCCGCCTGCGCCGGAACGCTCACCGCGTCCCACGCCGCCTTGATCGCGTTGCACTCGGTGCTCGAGCCGGGGTACAGCGTCTTGGCCGCGTTCAGCGTCCACAGCCGGTACTTGAGGTACGACGAACCGGTGGTCTTCTGCAGCATCGCGTTGTAGAGGATCTTGGTGACCTTCTGGATGCCGATGCCGGTCACGTTCTGGCCGTTGCAGGTGGGGCTGACCGGCTGGCCGGTCAGGCCCTGGTTGCCTTCGGCGGCCAGGAAGAACCAGTGGTTGCCCGGGCCGGCCGCGGCGTGCACCTCGGTGCTCGGGATCGCACTGGAGTAGCAGTTCGGGTCGCCGGCCTGCGACGGGTCGTACATGACCCGGATCGGGCCCTGGCCGACCAGGTTGATCTCCTCGCCGACGGTGTAGTCCGGGGTGTCGTAGGGCGCGCTCTGGTTGTCGTAGAACTCGGTCGACGCGCCGAACGTGTCGGCGATGAACTCCTGGGTGCCGCCGCCGGAGATGCCGCCCGGCGTGTTGTCGTCGATGGCGTGGCCGAACTCGTGCGCGACCACGTCCATCGACGAGATCCAGTCACCGGCCTGGTTGTGCCCCACGGCGACCTTGGTGCCGTCGTAGTAGGCGTTGACCTGGTTCAGGCCGACCTGGATCGGGTAGCCGCTGCCGCTGCCGTTGATGCCGTTGCGGCCGAGCCAGTCGTTCAGCATCGACCACTCCTGCGCGACGTCGTACAGCGCGTCGACGCAGCCGGTTTCGAGGTCCGACCCCTGCCCGTTGCCCCACAGGTCGTCGGTGCTGGTGAACGCCTTGCGGCTGCTGCCGCACTGGACCTTGTTGCGGATCGGGTCGACCATCGTGAAGCCGCGCCGGCCCGTCGAGGTGTCGATGTGCAGCGGGTTCGGGCCGTTGTAGTGACCCGTGCCCTCACCGGTCACCACCTCGTCGTACGACGACAGCACCTTGCCGCTGGCCGCGTCGACGAACACGTGCAGCTTGTTCAGCTCGCCCTTGGTGGCGACGCTCTCCCAGGCCAGCTTGCCGGCGCCGTCCGCGACGACCACCAGGCGGGTGCCGCCGACACCGTCGGCGCCCTTCAGCCTGCCGCGGGCGATCTGGGCGGCGCGGTCCTTGCCGAGCCTCGCGGTGGTGCTGCCGAGGGACAGCGTCTCGGTCTGGGCGACGGAGGTGGACAGCACCTTGCCG
>DASXRB010000458.1:0-1895 GCA_036506875.1 Kribbellaceae bacterium
GCTCAGGGGAGACGCCGGCGCGGTCAGCTCAGCAGCCGCAGCAGCGCGCGTGTCAGCAAGCAGAGGGCCATCCCGGCCACCAGCGCCATCCGCGCGACGGGCCTCATCAGCAACTGGGACACCGCACACTCCTCACTCAGCGCTGGTACGCGGCCGCGTCATTCTGGGACGGCGATGAAGTTCTGGACGGAGCCGACCACCATCACGAGCCAGAAGAGCGCGACCGCCGCGAACGCCCAGCCGCGCTGGCGCAGGTCGAACGCCTCGCGCCACCCCCGTGGCTCGCGCTCCGCCCGGTCGAGCCAGGGCACCGCCAGGAGCGCGCCCAGCATCAGCAGCATCCCCACGACCGTGCCCCAGATGTCGGGGTCGATGCCGAGGCGCTCGCCGAAGAACACGTTCATCCCGTGCGTCCAGCCGATCGGGAAGGTCGGCTTCGTCCCCAGCGCCCCGGGACCGTGGGTCGAGCCGAAGAAGGGCGAGGTCGGGAGCAGTTGCGGCGCGACGCCGGGGTCGCGCGGCGCGAAGATCGAGACGACCAGCACGATGCCGAGGATGATGCCGCCGTAGATCACCCACTCGCGCATGTGGCTGCTGAAGGGGGCGGTTCTGCCGCTAGCGCTGCGCCAGAACGGCATCGAGACGCCCTTGACCTTGATCAGGTAGTAGTGCAGAGCCAGGAAGAGGCCCAGCACGATCGGCACGATCGAGATGTGCAGGGCGTAGATCTGGCCGAGCTTGAAGGTCGCGGTAGGGATGTAGCGCAGCTCGGCGAAGGTGTAGTGGACCGCGGTCGCCAGCCCGAGCGCCTGGAAGAACTCCGAGATGTGCCACGGGACGGCGAAGCCGACCTCGTCCCAGTGCAAGGTCTCGCCGGTGAGCGCGGCGAGGAAGACGCAGCCGGCCAGGATCACGCCGCCCAGCCAGAGCCCCTGCTTGCCGCCGCGGGTGCCCGGACCCCGGTACCCGCCGGTGACGAAGACCCGCATCATGTGGACCATCACCAGCCCGAAGATCAGGAACGAGTTCCAGTAGTGGAAGTTGATGACCACCGACCAGCCCGGCGCGGCGATCAGGTCGCGCGTCACCCCGTAGGCGCGCCCGGCGTCCGCGTCGTAGACCAGCGAGAGGAGCACGCCGGTCGCGATCTCGACCGCCAGCGCGAGCATCAGGACGCCGCCCAGCGTGTACCAGACGACGTTGGTTTCGATCGGGACGAGGTACTCGCTGATGAGCTGGCGCAGCGCGAACTGGTCCTCGACCACGTCGACGAGGCTCCGGCGCGCCGCTAGGGGCTTCCCGTACGGCGGTTGCTTGACGACGTCGGCCATAGCTAGGTCCCTCCCGCCGCGTCCCCGGCATGCCATCCATCACGCCCACGGCCCCGTCGCGCATCCGGGAAAAACCCGGATTCTGGTGCCAGTCGGTAGGGCCACGGTGGCGGCGGCCTAGGGCCGCCGCCTACCGCCGCCGATCGCACGGGCGTCGAGGCCCTCGGTCTCCGGGTCCTCGTGGCTGAGCTGCTCACCGTCGACGGCGCGCCGGGCTCCCGCCGTGGGGCAGCGTCGCAGCGCGCACGTCCGAAAGGCTGGCCTCGCCAATAGCCGGCCGCCAACGGCCCTCAGCGGGGCGTGGGCGAGCGGGTGGCGGTAGTGATGGTCGACCACGGCGGCGATCGCGGGGCGATCGGTAGGAGAGGTCGGCGACGTCGGCGCGGGCGGCTGAGCTTCTCCGACGCCAACGGAACAGCACCCGCCCGCTGGCGTTGATTTCTGTCCGGTTGCTATCGCAACCCCTAACAGCCCCTCCCCCGGGTGGCTGGACGGCTGTGGGGAGGAGCGGAGCTGCTCCCCCGCAGGGAGTCGCCGACGCCGACCGGTGCGGAGCGGGTGCCG
>DASXRB010000459.1:0-2524 GCA_036506875.1 Kribbellaceae bacterium
CCAGCTTCGCCGCTGGCTGCCCGGCCCGGCCTTCGACGCCTTCGTCCGCAGCCAGTTCGCCACCGCCTGACAGCGGCGTCCCTACCTGAAGGAGAACCACGTGTCGCGCCCCTGGAAAGTAGTGCTCGTGACCTCGGTCGCGGTGTTCATGGCACTCCTCGACGTCACCATCGTCAACATCGCGTTCCCCGACATCCGCCGGAGCTTCCCGGCCGACCCGCTGGCCGACCTGTCGTGGATCCTCAACGCCTACAACGTGGTGTTCGCGGCCGCCCTGGTCCCGGCCGGCCGGCTGGCGGACCGGTTCGGACGGCGCCGGTTCTTCCTGGCGGGCATCGTGGTGTTCCTCGCCGCCTCCGTGGCCTGTGCCGCGGCCGGGACGGTGATCGTCCTGGTGATCGCCCGTATCGTCCAGGCGGTCGGCGCGGCCGTGCTGGTGCCGACGTCGCTCAGCCTCGTGCTGCCCGAGTTCCCGCCCGCCAAGCGCGCCACCGCGACTGCACTGTGGACCGCGACCGGAGCCGTCGCGGCCGCCACCGGACCATCGCTCGGCGGGCTGCTGGTCGACTGGCAGGGTTGGCGCTGGGTCTTCCTGGTGAACCTGGTCATCGGCCTGCCCGCCCTGCTGCCTGCAGCTCGGCTGCTGCGCGAGAGCAAGGACGAGCAGGCGACCGGCTGGCCGGACCTGGCCGGAACCGTACTGCTCGCCACGGCGGTCGCCGCGCTCGCCCTGGCGATGGTGAAGGGCCAGGACTGGGGCTGGGGATCGGCGCGGGTGCTCGGCGGGCTGATCGCGTTCGGCGTTCTCACCGGGGCGTTCACGATCCGGTCGACCCGTCACGCCGCACCGGTGATCGACCTGTCGCTGTTCCGGATCCGCTCGTTCTCGGTCGCCAACGCCGGCGCGTTCGTCTTCGGCGTCGGGTTCTTCGCCCAGTTGCTGAACGGCGTCCTCTTCCTCACCGGCGTCTGGGGATACTCCGCGCTGAAGGCCGGCGTCGCGCTGACGCCCGGGCCGATCGCCGCCGCGGTCTGCGCGCCGGTCGCCGGACGGCTGGCGGACCGGTTCGGCCAGCGGGTGATCGCGATTCCCGGCTGCGTCCTGTTCGCCGCCGGCGCGCTGCTCCTCGCCCTCTCCACCGCGACCGAACGGCATTACGTCACCAACTACCTGCCAGGTCTCGTGCTGGCTGGTGCCGGCATCGGCTTCGCGCTCCCGGCGTTCGGCAGCGCGGCCGTCGCCGAGCTGCCACCGGCCCGGTTCGCCACCGGAAGCGGCGTCGCCGCCTGCTTCCGCCAGCTCGGCGCAGTCGTCGGCATTGCCGGGCTCGTCGCCGTCCTCGGCGCGACCACCGAACCGCTCGATGCGGCCCGCCGCGCCTGGGTACTGATCAGCGTGACGGGCGCGGTCGCGGCACTCACCGGTGCGGCTCTCGGCCGGATCAGCACCAGGCCGACGGCACGAGCCACGCCGGCGCCCGGTCCGTCGGTCGACCAGCGTCCGGCACGCTGATCGCCCGCGAGTGGCCGGGCTGACGCCAGACCCAGCAGCGGCCCGGATTACGTTGATGTGCTGGGCTCCTCCTACTGCGAGACAGCCTCCCGCCGTCGGACCGCTGGAACACGATGACGGCCGAGGGGCTGTAGTCGTCGGGGAAGGCGTTGTCGTGAACCTGCTGAGCCTGGATGGACTCGTAGTTGCGAGGCAGAGCGTCGCCCTGCTCCGTGCTCGCCGGTAGAGCGGGTGCCAGCGCGACGATCGCGACGGCGGCCACGGCCCACGTGCTGATCACGATCCAAGCGTGCCGGAACACTGTGCGGCCACGAGCGTCGAACATTCCTCAACCTCCTCGGGGCCGGTGGTCCAGACCGGTGGTCGGCCTCGCACAGCGTGGTGCGCGGCGAGCGGGACCGGCATCCCCGTACAGCGCATCGGAGATGCGCTTCAGCCCGTCGTCCAGGGCCGGAGCTTGTCGGGGTTGCGTACTGCCCAGATGTGCTTGATGCGGTCTCCTGCGACGTCGAACGCCATCACCGTCACGGTGACGCCATCTTGCTGAGCCACCAGACCGGGCTGGCCGTCGACCGTACGCTCCAGGATCGTCATGTTGGGTGCCCTGCCGGCGACATCGACGATGACGCGCGCGATCTGCTCGCCGCCTTCGATCGGGCGGCGCTGGGCGCTGACGAGGCCGCCGCCGTTACCGATCGCGGTGGCGTCGGGGTCGACCCCGCCGGTCAGCCAGAGATACACCGGCACCGGTGCCCGACGCATGCTCATCGGACCAGGATGAAGCGCACAGGAGCAGGTGTCACTCGAGATCTGCGGGCACGACCTCGATGGGTCAGCGTTCGAAGGTCACGGGGATCGGTGTGTTGTACGGAGTGATCACCTGGATGTTGGAGGGCCAGGAGTTGGCGGCGCCGGGAAGCGCACGATGCGCCTGCATGATGAAGTGGCAGGCCCGGCGCATGTCCTGGTTCAGGTCGTGGTGGAGCACCGCGGACAGGTGGCCGTCACGGA
>DASXRB010000460.1:0-4889 GCA_036506875.1 Kribbellaceae bacterium
CAGTGAACGCGAGCTCGACGTGTTTCGCCTGGTCGCCCGCGGCCTTTCGAACGCGGAGATCGGACGAGAGCTCTACATAAGCGACACGACCGTCAAGACACACATCACCCACATCCTCCAAAAGCTCAACCTCCGCGACCGGGTCCAGGCGGTCGTGCTCGCCTACGAGACAGGGCTCTTCGACGGTCACGCGCGACCGGCAGGCAATCGCGGCGAGCCGCCGGCACACTGAGTAGAAGCTCGCCAGTCACCTGGTTCGTCCGCCCAGCCAGCGCGTCCCCACGGCGACGATGAGTGCCTGCATGTCGTCGTGGGTCTGTGTCGGTGGCCGCTGGTAGGTGTCGGTCTCACCGTGAACAGCGGCGGCGAAGGACTTCAGCTCCTCGTAGACGGTCACGGCCTGTCTCCCTTGTCCTCGGTTGACAGCGCGGGCGCCGGCAACGACTGTGGCTCTGTCATGCCCACCAGCCTCGGCCGGACCGCGGTTCCGCACATCGTCAGCAGGTCGTGTTCGAGCTCGGACCCACCGACGATTCTCGGCTCCTACTTCGGTAGGAGCCGGCGCATGAATGCCCCACGTACTTTCGCGGCTGATGTCAGCCGGACAGGGCTCACCCGGCGTGGTCGCTGATCCACAGCGCGATCAGGCCGCGGAAGTGGGCCAGGAAACGGTCGTGCTCGTGCGCCGGGTACGTCGCGGCGACGGTGTCGACGAGCAACGCGTCGAAGTCCGGGCCGGAGACCCAGTCGTGGACCTGCTCGTCCAGGTGCGGCAGGTTCTCGGCGCACCAGTCCCGGTAGCGGTCGACCTCGAAGTGCTCGTCGGCGAGCGCCAGGTACGCCTCCAGCTTGGTGTCGTAGTCCAGCGTCTCGTCGTCCGCGATCTCGAAGTACCGCTCGGTGCGCAGGTCGAGCGTCGTACGGCGTCCGGTCACGACGGCGTACGACGACCAGCGGACCAGCGCCGTGATCGCCCACGGGAAGTAGTAGTGCAGCGACGTCACCGCGACGTCCGGGCACGCGTTCGCGTAGTCGATCGGGTGTACCGAGTCACCCTTGACGAGCATCTCCGCGGAGTTGAAGTCCCAGCCGAAGAACGCGTTCACGATCCGGCTGATCGCGACACACTGGTGGCCGGCGGACTCGCTGAGGAAGTCGTGCGACACCGCGTACCGGTTGTGCATCGGCTCGTCCGGCCGGAAGTTCATCACCATCGTCTCGGGTCCGATCGACAGCGCCCGGGCGAACACGTCGTACTCGACCGTGGCCTGCAGGTGCATCAGCATCTCGCCGGACTCGTCGTACGCGCGGTGTAGATCCGCGCGGGAGTTCACCCGGGACACACCGCGCCAGCCGCCGCCGTCGAACGGCTTCATGTACAGCGGGTAGCCGAGGTCGTCGGCGATCGCGTCCAGGTCGAAGGGCTTGTTGTACTTGGCGCTCGTGTAGGCCCAGCGGACGTTGTCCACCGGGTTCTTGTACGGCACCAGCACGGTCCGCGGGATCTTCAGGCCGAGCCGCAGCATCGCGCAGTACGCCGAGTGCTTCTCCATCGACTGGAACGTGAACGGCGAGTTCAGCAGATACGTGCCGTTCATCAGCGCGGCCTTCTTCAGCCACTCGCGCGGGTGGTAGTACCAGTGCGCCAGGCGGTCGATCACCAGGTCCGTGCGCACCGGGTCGGTCAGGTCGAACGGCTCGATCGTCAGCCGCTCGCTGGTCAGCTCGTGCACCCGCCCGTCCGGCCCTCGCACCGGCCCGACCCGCCGCAGGATCTCCTCGAACGCCCGCGGCCAGTCCTCCTCGGCCCCCAGCAACAACCCGATCAGCTGCGTCACGCGATCCGTCACGGCGCCTCCCTACCCTCGAGCGTGACTTCGAGGGTAGGGATCGCGCGCGCCCGCGTCGACCGCGCCCCGGCGGGGCTTGCCGGGTCGCCACGGCTCCCGAGCGGGACTCCGGTCAGCAGAAGCGGGGCAGGTGGTGGGCGATCTGCCTTCGCCACCATGGCCAGTCGTGCGCGACGTCGTGACCCCACAGGTCCAGCTCGTGCGGTATGCCCTTGTCGCGCAGCAGGGCGGCGGTCGCGTGGGCCGAGGGCAACGAACCGGTCGGGTGGGTCTCCCAGTCCCCCTGGCCGACGACGAGTACGACGAACACCCGCGAGCGCAGCCAGTCGAGATGGTCGCCGTCGACGTGGCGCAGGTAGTCGGCCGGGTTGTTGAAGTACGCCGCGTCGCCGCGCTCGCCCCACGCCCCCCAGGTTGACGGGTCGTAGTTGCCGGACAGGCAGATCGCGTGCGGAAACAGGTCCGCGCGCTTCAGCGTGAAGTTCAGCGCGTGGTACGCGCCGAGGCTGCAGCCGGTGGTGAGGATGTCACCGGAGCCGGGTGAGTCGGACCGGATCGCCGGTACGACGCGATCGGTGATCCAGGACTCGTAGAGCCCGTGCCGTCGCGCGCGTTCCTCCAGGGACACCGACGTGTCGGACCAGGTGACATGGTCGAACGAGTCGGCGCAGTACAACTTGACCCGCCCGGCGTCGACCAGGTCCGCGACCGCGGCCACCATGCCGTTGTTCTCGTAGTCCCACGCGCGGCCCTGCTCGCTCGGGAACGCCAGCACCGGCCGCCCCCAGTGCCCGTACCGGATCAGCGTGCCGGGACGGTCCAGCCCCGGCGCGTCGAGCTCGACCTGCTCACGGTCCATCGCCCGTCCTCCACACTCGCCGCAGGAGCCCCGTCAGACCAGGATCCAGGACGTCGCGCCATCCGGTGAAGGTGTGCATGTCGCGGCCCTCGTCGTACCGGACGTCGAGCCCGAGCACGTGCAGCCGGGCGGCGAGGACGCGGTTGTTGTGCGCGTTCTCCTCGCAGGTCCCGCAGGTCATCGCGACCACCGGCCGCGACGGCGGCCGGGTCGCCGACAGCACGGTCCCGACGAACGACGTGACCTCGCCGAACCGCGCGAACCCCGACTCCTGCGGATCGGTCGCCGGCGTGAAGAACGACCCCGACTGCAGGAACAGCCCGGCGAACGTTCCCGGGTGCGACCACTCCGCGTGCAGCGCCGCCAGTGCCCCGAGGCTGGCTCCGGCGAGGACCGGACCCGGCGCGCACGCGTACGCCGCGGTCACCGCCGGCAGCACCTGCCCGGTCAGCGCCTTGCCGTAGTCCGGGTTGGCGCCGTACCGGACGTCGCGCTCCCCGGGAGCCAGCAGCGCAAGGCGAAACGGCGGTAGCTTGCCCTGGGCAACCATCGCGCCCGCCCAGTGCGTCAGCCCGGCGTACGTCGCGAACTCCGGCCCGTCGTGCGCCATCAGCAACGGCAGCGCATCGCCGTCCGCGGCGCCTTCCGGCGCCCACACCTGTACGTCGACCCGCCCGACGGCGGTCTCGGCCACCTCCAGCGGTACGACGACACCCGGCGCGGGCGCGGCGCCGGCCCAGTCCGGCTCGGCGTATCCCGGCATCGGCAGCCACGACTTGTCCCCGAACGGCCCGCCGGCGACACGCGGATTCGCCGGGTCCGGTGCCGACGTCGTACTGCCGTCGGCGAGCCGCAGCTCGAACCTGTACTCCATCCGGTGCACCGCCGGCCGCGGGATGCGCAGCTGCCACCCGCGTTCGACCTGGGTGAACTCGACGTCGCCGGCCAGGCCGCGGTCCTTCTCCAGTCGCACTCCGGCGAGCTCGTGCCCCGGATCGCCGAGCCGGAACACCACCTCCAGCCCGTCCACCGCGCTGACCCACTCGTCCGTCACCCGCCCAGGCTAGGGGTGCTGCGGCATTCGCTCGAATTCGGCCCGGGTGCCGCAGCGCTGTGCGCCGCAAAGGGCGACCTCGAGCCAAGGTCGGCGCGTATCGTGTCGGCGTCAGGTGGCCATCCGGCGCCACCAGTGCCGCACGATCACCGCCCCGACGGCCACGATGACCGCGGGTGCGCCGGGGATCCAGTACAGGTGCACCGGCCGCACATCTCACCTCGAACACCCACGCGTATTCGGCGTGCGGCCTTTGCGCCGACCTCGACTGCAACTGCCGTTACCGGCCTTCGACGAACGGGAGCACCGCCAGGCGTCCACCGCTGGAACCGAGGCGGGTTCGGGGATCGCCGGCTCTCGCAGGGGGTGAAGTATCGGGCGTACCTTGAGCGTGTCCGGGTTGGTGGTGGCGGCTGTGTATGCACGCTCGCGGCGGCGGTGGACTCGTGTCCTGGCGATCGTGACCTGCAGTCTTGCTCTGTTGCTGCCAGGTGTCGCTGCGAACGGTGTGGTGCGACCGCCGAACGACGACTTCGCGAACTCGATCGCCGTGACCGGCTCGAGCGGAACCGTCACGGGAAGTCTCACCGGTGCGACCGTGCAGCCCGGTGAACCCGTGCCCGACGCGGGGAGCGGCACGATCTGGTGGACCTGGACCGCTCCGGCTGACGGGACGTGGCGGTTCGCGGTCGAGCCGAGCGGCGTGGGCCTGACCGTCTGGCGCGGTACGGCGGTCGACCAACTCACCGCGGCGAGCACCGTGAACTGCCGGGCCGGAGCTGCGGGCGGGCCGTATGTCCAGGCGGTCGCCGGACAGCAGTTCCACCTGCGCGTGCACGGCTGGGACGGTGCGGTGACGCTGTCCTGGACGCCGGCGAGCCGTCCGGCCAACGACGCCTTCGCGGCAGCGGTACCGGTCAGCGGCTACAACGGCGAGAGCGCGACGTCGACCTGCCTGGCCACGTGGGAGACGGGGGAGCCGCAGCCGGCGCTGGCCTCTGGGCAGACGGTGTGGTTCCGCTGGCAGGCTCCGGACCGGGTACGGGTCGTGTTCAGCACCGGTACGGACGACGCCGTCGTGCACATCTGGCGCGGGAGCTCCGTCAGCGCGCTGACCGCGGCCGGG
>DASXRB010000461.1:0-6063 GCA_036506875.1 Kribbellaceae bacterium
GTCCGGCGCCGACTCGTGGTTCCGCTTCACCGTGTCGCGGGATCGAGCGTCAGCTCGACCTCGTCACCGACCGCGGCGCCGGCCGACGTCAGCGCGGCCTTGCTGACGCCGACGCAGAAGCCGCCACCCCCGACCAGCATCGTGCTGCCGGTGAACGGTGAGCCGCGACCGGTATGTCGACCACCGCGAGCCCACCGGGCTTGTCCTCCCGCCACCGCCGCACGCTGCCGCGGAACCGCACCGTCATCACCACCACCTCCACCACCAGCATGCCGGCAGTCTCGGGTCGATAATTTGCCGCTGGGTGACGAAGAGTTGCCCCGGACCGTGGTCCGGATCAGGCCAGGACGGCCGGTAGGCGGTTGAGGCAGCCTTCCCAGCCTTCGAGGTGGTTCTTGACGTCGTCGGGGTCCTGGAGCTCGGTGTGGCTGAGCAGCAGGCGGGTGCCGCCGTCGGTGTCGGTGAGCTCGACGCGGACGTGCGACGGCGGGTACTCGAACGCGTCCCACTTCCAGGTGAACGCGATGACCCGCGGCTCGTCCAGCTCGGTGTAGGAGCCGCGCACCACGTGCGGGCCCATCGTGAGCACGTAGGCGCCGCCGACGCGCAGGTCGCTCTCGGCCTTGAGCTCCCAGGCCGGGTTCGGGCAGTACCACTGGGCCATCAGCTCCGGCTGCGTCCAGGCGTCGTACACCTTCTGGGCCGGCGCCTGCAATGTGCGCTCCATGGTGACGGTGGTGTCGGTGGTGGTGACGGTCATGACCCCTCCTGGGTGTCGTCGTCGGTGAGGAACTGGTCGAGGCGGTCGAGGGTGGCGTTCCAGTACGACGTGATGTCGTCGAACCAGTCCCGGGCCTCGGTCAGGTGCGTCGTACTGAGCGTGCAGACGACGGTGCGGCCGGTCTTGCGGCGCGTCACCAGGCCGGCGTCGACCAGGACGCGGATGTGCTTGGTGATCGCCGGCAGCGACATGTCGTGCGGCTCGGCCAGCTCGCCGACCGTCGCCTCGCCGCGGCTGAGCCGGGTCACGATGGAGCGCCGGGTCGGGTCCGCCAGCGCGGCGAAGGTCGGGGTCAGTGCCACGAGCAACATTTAACCAACTGGTTAAGTGTTTGGTCAAGGCTCCCAGACGGCCGCGTCGTGGGCGAAGTAGAC
This sequence comes from Kribbellaceae bacterium, assembly GCA_036506875.1. Classification (GTDB taxonomy): domain Bacteria; phylum Actinomycetota; class Actinomycetes; order Propionibacteriales; family Kribbellaceae; genus DASRHY01. Next base: position 1,156 of record DASXRB010000461.1, read on the forward strand.
GCGGCGCGGGTCGAAGGCGAGGAGCCGGGCCATCCATCCCGGCGGGACCGGCAGCGGTGCGGTGTGGCCGAGGCCGGCGGCGGTGGCGGCCAGTGCGTCGGCACTCCATGCCGACGCGGTGTCGTGAGACTGGCCGGCCAGCACGACGGAGCCGTCGGCGCACTCGACCACGATCGACTGGTGGCCGTCGACGTGACCGGGTGTCGGGATGACGTGGACACCGGGCAGGATCTCGGCCTCGCCGTCCAGCTCGTCGTACCGGACGCCACGGTGGTCGACGAGGTGCTCGAACGTGTAGTCGCCGGCCCGGGCGGTGGCGAGCTCGGTGCGCTGGACGACGACGGGGCGGCCGGCCAGCAGCGGGTTGCCGCCGCAGTGGTCGAAGTGCAGGTGGCAGTTCACGACCACGCCGATGTCGTCGAGGGTCAGGCCGAGGCCGGCGAGCGCGGCGGGCAGCGGAACGCGCCGGGGCCGGTACCAGGCCTCGGTCTCGGCGTCGCCCTCGCCCAGACCGGTGTCCAGCAGGACGGTCGCGCGGTCGTGGCGTACGACGTACCCGAAGACCGCCTCGACGCGCGGGTCGCCGCCGGTCTCCTCCGGCGGGCGCACGAACGTGCCGAGCAGGATCCTGCGGACGTCACCGGCCAGCATGCCTCGATGCTACGGAAAACCGGGTGCGGCCGGCGCGCGCGCAGCCTGGATTCACCGACCCGGGGCTCGGCGGATGGTCGACTTCACCGTCGACCGTGTCGTCGAGATCACCGGGGCCAGCCCGCTGCGCCGGGAGTTCGGCGGTGACTCGAAGTTCAACCCGGCTTGAGCCGCGCCGGCGTGGTGCGCGGCTCCCGCCCGGCCTCCCGTCGGGGCGTGTGGTGAACTGGTGGCATGACCGGTAAGCCGAGCAAGGCGAACTCCGACGAGGACGACCTGCACCGCAAGTTCCGCGAGGCGCTCGAGAAGAAGAACGCGCAGCACGAGGCGCACCCGGGCGCGGGTCCGCGTTCCGAAGGTGTCGGGGACGCGCAGAACGACAAGCACCAGCGCCAGTTCCGCCGCAAGTCCGGCGGCTGATCCGTCGTCAACACGCATATTGTTTCCGCGTCAACTGCAATTTCGGTGAGCGGAGACCACTGTGCGAGTTGTGGTGGTGGGGGGCGGGATCCTCGGCACGATGCACGCCTGGCAGGCGGTGCGGCGTGGTCACGAGGTCGTCCACCTGGAGCGTGAGCAGGAGCCGCGCGGCGCGAGCGTGCGCAACTTCGGCCTGATCTGGGTCAGCGGGCGCGCGCCGGGCGCCGAGCTGACCGCCGCGCTGCGGTCGCGCGAGCTGTGGGAGGAGCTGTCCGCCGAGGTGCACCTGGCCGGGTTCCGCCCGGCCGGGTCGCTGACGGTCTGCCGGACCGAGGCCGAGCTGGCCGTCGCCGAGCAGGTGATGGAACGGCTGGACGCGGCCGATCGCGGTTTCCGGCTGCTCGACCACGCCGCCGCCCGCCGGCTCAACCCGGTGCTGCGCAGCCGGTTCCGCGGAGCGCTGTGGTGCCGGCTGGACGCGGCGGTCGAGCCGCGCCGGACGCTGCGCGCGATCCGCGACCGGATGGCCGGGACCGGTCTCTACACGTTCCTGTCCGGCCGCGAGGTGCGCGACGTGCGCGACCGGGTGGTCAGCGACGACCACGGTGACGTGCACGGCGCGGACATGGTGTTCCTATGCACCGGCGCCTGGCACCGCGGCCTGGTCCGGGAGCTGACCACAGGGCCGCTGGGCGGTCTCGACGGCGTACGGCGGGTCCGGCTGCAGATGATGGAGACCGCGCCGATCGGGGAGCGGCTGCCGACCGCGGTGGCCGATGCGGACAGCTTCCGCTACTACCCGGCGTACCGCGGCACCGCGCTGGACGCGCTCAATCGGGCACAGCCGCAGAGCGCGGTGGCGGCCGCGCACGCGATGCAGACCCTCGTCGTACAGCGGCTCGACGGCAGCCTGACGATCGGGGACACGCACGAGTACGACGAGCCGTTCGGCACCGACGTGCTGTCGGCGCCGTACGAGCATCTCGCGAACGTCGTGGAGTCGCTGCTGGGACGGCCGATGCCACCGGTGGTACGACGCTGGGCCGGTGTGTACTCGCAGTGCACCGACCCGGACCGGTTGCTGCACCGGGCGTCGGTCGCCGACGGGGTCTGGCTGGTCACCGGGCCGGGCGGCAAGGGGATGACGATGGCTCCGGCGATCGCCGAGCAGAGCCTGGCCTACGCGGGTCTGTGAGTTCGACCGTACGTCGCTGCCGGCGTGCGTCGCCGGCAGCGCCGTACGGTCTGGGCGCCCGGCCGGCCGCCCACCGGCCGGTTGCCCTCCCAGGGTGGTCCTACTACATGGCTCGCTTCGGCGACTCCGAACGGCTGGCGAACCACGGCTGGTGCAGGTCGAGGTAGCGCACGTCCTGCATCAGGCCCATTTCCTCGTCGAGCATGCGCCGCATCTCGGTCGGTGGTTCGCGGCGCTCGCCCTCGCGCGCCTCGGCCTCGCTCTTGAAGGCAACCGTCTCGGTGAAGGTGCCGTCGGGCTCGATCGCGATGGTGCCGCCGATGATGTCCGGCCGGAACTCGTGCAGGCTCTGGGCGCCCTCGTCCATGAGTGTACGCAGCCGGTCCTTGTCGGTGACCCGGCCCTGGATGACCTGGACGAAGCCCGCTTCGTCGGAGCCGCCCTCCAGGAACATCATCACGTCCGTGCAGTCGTGGAACGTCACCTCGCCGTCGAACAGCTTCGCGGCCTCGTTCCACCACGCGGTCTGCTCAGCGCGGTTGGAGTTCCGCCGCGCGGCCTCCTCGGACTCGAACCGCACGATCCCGACGAACATGTCGTCGTCGGTGAAACCGTAGGTCCCTCCGAGCCACCCCTCCGCGCTCGGCGCGAGCTCCGCGCGCCAGCGATCCATGTGCCTGTGCATGTCGTCCTGTTTCGTGCACTTGCCTTGGATGATCTGGATGAACACGCCCGTACCTCCCATCTGGTTCGGGCCGCTTCCCTCCGAAGTGGTCCAGTCAGTGACGCTACGCCGCGTCGTGCGGGTGGTGAAGAGTGGACCCCCCTACACCCCGTACGGCGACCGGTCGGCTGCGGATCGTGATCTTCAGAGCAGCAGGGTGCCGCGCACGGTCTGCCAGGTGCCGCCGGCGGCGATCCGGTCCAGCACCAGCCGCTGCAGGCCGGTGTCGCGCGGCAGCCGGTCGAGATGGTCCAGGTCGCGGGTGCGGAACACGAAGTAGACCGCGTCGCCCTGCTGGTCGTCCGGCTCGCCGGACAGCGTGAACCGCCGCGCGAACCGTGCCATGTTCGACTCCGGCGGCAGGTGATCGAGCAGGTACGGGTCGAGCAGCCAGGACAGGCAGGTCCCGGCCCGGACCGGCTTGTCCGGGAAGTACGCGGCGAAGAACGCCTTCGCCCGCCGCAAGCTGTCGTCGACCGCCTCCGGAGTGAGCGGCCCGGCCTCCGGGATGTGGATCCCGAGCACCCAGTCCCCGGCCGCCACGTGCGCGCCGGGCTCCTGCTCGCGATAGAGCTGGAACTGCAGCCGCCCCAGCTGGAACAGCGACCCGGCCCAGTGGTTCGTCAGCCACCAGCGCGTCTCCAGGCCGAAGCTCCCGTGCACGACCCGGTTCAGCGCCAGGTGCCGCCCGAAGTCCTCGAGGGTGTCGCGCACGATCTCGTCGGGCACGTCCAGCGCGCGGTAGTACGCCAGCAGGTCCGGCACCGTCTCCACGAACGCCGCGATCCACACCGCCTCCGGCGCCTCCAGGTCCGGCCGCCCTGTCGGAAAGGTCCCGATCCGCTCCCGCAGCAGCTTCGCGACCGCCGCGATCTCGGCGGGATCGGCGTCCAGCCGTGCCAGGTCGGCGCGGTCGTCGGGTCGTACGGCGAGCAGGTCGAGCACGTCGTCGGTCACACGCCGGACGGTAACCCGCGGCGGGCCGCCGAGCCGTCACCGGGCCAGAATCGGGCTCGAGATTCCAGCCAGGGGAAGCTCCAGGCTCGTAGCCATGAACGACGACGGCCCCGTCACAATCGGACACCTCACGATCGAGGCTCAGCGCGCCGCGATCGCGGCGTCGATGCGGTGGGCCAGCTCGAGGTCGTACTTGGTGAGCCCGCCGGCCACGTGCGTGGACAGCCGGAAGGTGATCGTCGTCCAGCGGATGTCGATGTCCGGGTGGTGGTTCATCGCCTCGGCCAGCTGCGCGACGGTGGCGACCAGCCGGATCCCGCCGAGGAACGTCGCGCACTCCACCGCGCGCACGAGCTCCTTCCCCTCGACCTTCCACTCATGCAGGTCGCCCTTGACCGCGGCGTCGATCTGGTCGTCGCTCAGCAACTCAGCCATGCCGCCACTGTAGTGCGTCGGTCACGCGTCGCGTGGGCGGAGGAACCCCAGCAGCATGCCTGCACCCTACGAGGTACCGCCGGCGGCGAGCTCAGCCCTTGACGGCTCCCATCGTGAAGCCCGTGATGAACCGGTCGAGGAACAGGTTGAACACCAGCGCGATCGGCACCGCGACCAGAACCGTTGCCGCCTGCAACGACTGCCAGAAGAACACGTCGCCGCGCACCAGTGCGGTCGGCACACCGGTGCTGATCGGCTTCTGCGCGCTCGGCGAGACGAAGGCCAGCGCATAGATGAACTCGCTGGCGGTCAGCGTGAAGGCGAACACCACCACGGCCACCACGCCCGGGACCACCAGCGGTACGACGGTCCGCACGAACGCCCCCAGGCGGCTGTACCCGTCGACCATGGCCTGTTCCTCGATGTCCTTCGGAATCGTGCGCATGAAGCCCATCAGCAGCCACACGGAGACCGGGATGGTGATCGTGGGGTAGACCAGGACCAGTGACCAGGCCTTGTCCTGCAG
>DASXRB010000462.1:0-6401 GCA_036506875.1 Kribbellaceae bacterium
CGCCGACACCGGTGGTCGCGTTCGCGATCCGGCACCTGGGCGCGGTCGCGGGCGTGGTGGTGACCGCGTCGCACAACCCGCCGCAGGACAACGGATACAAGGTGTACCTCGGCGACGGGTCGCAGATCGTGCCGCCGGCCGACGCGGAGATCGCGGCCGCGATCGACGCGGTCGGCCCGCTGGCGGACGTGCCGCGCGGGGACGACTGGACCGTTGCCGGCGGCAACATCATCGAGGCCTACCTGGACCGGATCGCGACGCTGGTCCCGCCGGACGCGCCGCGCGAGCTGGATGTCGTCTATACCCCGTTGCACGGCGTCGGCCGGGATCTGGTGCTGGCCGCGGTCGAGCGGGCCGGGTTCGCGGCACCGCGGGTGGTCGCGTCACAGGCCGAGCCGGACCCGGACTTCCCGACGGTGGCGTTCCCGAACCCCGAGGAGCCGGGCGCCATCGACGCGGCCCTGGAGCTCGCGCGGGCCGCGCGGCCGGACCTCGTCGTCGCCAACGACCCGGACGCGGACCGCTGCGCGGTGGCGGTCGCGGATCCGGCCGCCGAGGGCGGCTGGCGGATGCTGCGCGGTGACGAGCTCGGCGGGCTGCTGGGCGAGTTCCTGCTGTCCGCGGCGCCGTCCGGCGTAGCCGCGTGCTCGATCGTGTCGTCCACGCTGCTGAGCAAGATCGCGGCGTCCTACGGCATCGGCTACACCGAGACACTGACCGGGTTCAAGTGGATCGGCCGGGTGCCTGATCTGGTGTACGGCTACGAGGAGGCGCTCGGCTACTGCGTCGACCCGAAGGCGGTGAAGGACAAGGACGGCGTGTCCACACTGGTCCGCGTCCTGCAGCTGGCCGCGGCCGCGAAGGCCGACGGCCGGACGCTGCTCGACCTGCTCGACGACCTCGCCCGCAAGCACGGTCTGCACGCCACCGACCAGCTCTCGGTCCGCGTCGACGACCTGAGCCTGATCGCGGCCGCCATGGACCGGCTCCGCGCGACACCGCTTACCGCGATCGGCCGCCACAAGGTCGAGTACGTCGACGACCTCAGCGAAGGCGCCGGCGGCCTCCCCCCGACCGAGGGCCTGCGCTACCGCCTCGCCGACGGCGCCCGCGTCGTCGTACGCCCCTCCGGCACCGAGCCCAAGCTCAAGTGCTACCTCGAGGTCGTCGTACCCGTGGATGCAAGTGGCGACGTCGCGGGCATCAGGGCAACGGCCGCGGCCGAGCTCGCCGACATGAAGCAGTCGCTGTCCGCGGCCCTCGGCCTCGGCTGACCTCGGTCAGTCGGCGAAAAGGTTGACGACTCGGACGCCCGAGCGTTCGAAACGCCCGACGTTTCGCGTGATGAGCGTCCAGTTGTGAACGAGGGCAGTCGCCGCGAGCAGACCGTCGGTGGTGGGCGTCGAGCGGATCGCACCGAGATGGCCCCAGGCATCGGCGATCTCGGCCGTGACCGGCACGAGCCGGTCGGCGTACTGCCTTCGAGTCCGCTCGAGCCAGTGCAGCGGCCCGCGTCCCGGCAGCACCCGGGTCTCGACGAGCACCTCCCCGGTGGCCGCGGCCGCGACGAGCGCGGCGCCCCGGCCAGCAGCCGCCTGCGGGTGATCAGCCGGCCGGAGCTCACCCGGCCAGCCAGGCGACCAGGGCGATCAGAGCCAGCACCCCCGCGGTGATCAGCTCGGGCTTGGCCCAGCGGGTCACGACCTCACCGGTGGAGGACTTGGCGTAGTGGTCGATGTGGTGCTCGATCCGGCTGACCACGAAGCCCGCGCGGGTCAGCGTGTTCTCGTCCTCGGTCTTGAGCCGGCCGTACCGCTGCTTGCGCAGGTCGCGCATCATCAGCTGCACGCCCGGGCAGCGCAGCCTGCGGCCCGGCAGCTGGACGCGCAGCACGTCGGCCACGTCGGCGCCCTCGACGTCCGCCCACGGCACCTCGTGGTCGCGCAGGTGGTTGCGGACCCGCAGCCGATCCGGGCTGAGCGTCATCGACGGGCGGATCAGCCCGACGTACGCCAGGACCATCACCAGGGCGATCAGCGCCGCGGTGATCAGCCCGGCGCGGGTGCGCCACTCCACGACGATGTCGATCAGCGAGACCAGACCGATGAACAGCGCGATGCCACCGGTGATCCGGCTGGACGTCGTCGAATAGCTCTCGGCCTCGGTCGGTGCGGATTTCACGCGCACACGGTAGCCGCTGCACGGTCTGCGCACACGGCTCCGAGACCGCATCGCAACCGGTTCTAGACTGACTGGGTGACAACACTCGACACGTTCGCGGATGTCACGTCGTCCGAGGACCGGTTGCGGCGGTTCCTGCTCGGGCTGCCGGGGGTCGACCAGGTCGGCGCCGAGGCGCGGGCGGCGACGCTGGGCACCCGTTCGATCAAGACGACGGCCAAGCAGTTCGCGCTCGACCTCGCGATCAGCATGATCGACCTGACCACGCTCGAAGGCCAGGACACCCCCGGGAAGGTGCGGGCGCTGTGCGCGAAGGCGAAGCGGCCCGACCCTGCCGACCCGAGCGCACCCCGGGTCGCGGCCGTGTGCGTGTACCCGGACCTGGTGGCGACCGCCAAGCACGAGCTGCGCGGCACCGGGGTCAACGTGGCCAGCGTCGCGACCGGCTTCCCGAGCGGCCGCACCAGCCTGGCGATCAAGCTGCAGGACACCAAGGACGCGGTGGCCGCCGGCGCCGACGAGGTCGACATGGTGATCGACCGGGGCGCGTTCCTGTCCGGCCGCTACGGACTCGTGTACGACGAGATCGCCGCGATCCGCGACGCGGCCGGTGACGCGCACCTGAAGGTGATCCTGGAGACCGGCGAGCTGGTCACATACGACAACGTGCGGCGCGCGTCCTGGCTGGCGATGCTGGCCGGCGCCGACTTCATCAAGACCTCCACCGGCAAGGTCTCCCCCGCGGCCACGCTGCCGGTCACGCTGGTGATGCTGGAGGCGGTCCGCGACTACCACGAGGCGACCGGGCTGCACATCGGCGTCAAGCCGGCCGGCGGCATCCGCACCGCCAAGGACGCGATCAAGTACCTCGTCATGGTGAACGAGACCTGCGGCGACGACTGGCTCAACCCGGACCTGTTCCGGTTCGGTGCCTCCAGCCTGCTGAACGACCTGCTGATGCAGCGCACCAAGATGATCACCGGCCGCTACTCCGGTCCCGACTACTTCACGCTGGACTGAGGCTTCATGGCATTCGAGTACGCACCCGCGCCCGAGTCCCGGGCGATCGTCGACATCAGGTCGTCGTACGGGCTGTTCATCAACGGCGAGTTCACCGAGGCGACCGACGGCAAGCCGTTCAAGTCGGTCAGCCCGGCCTCGGAGGAGGTGCTCGCCGAGGTCAGCGAGGCGGGCCCGGCCGACGTCGACCGCGCCGTGAAGGCCGCCCGGCGCGCGTACGACAAGACCTGGTCGAAGCTGCCGGGTCGCGACCGCGCGAAGTACCTGTACCGGATCGCGCGCATCATCCAGGAGCGCTCCCGCGAGCTGGCGGTGCTGGAGTCGCTGGACAACGGCAAGCCGATCCGGGAGTCCCGCGACGTCGACCTGCCACTGGTCGCGGCGCACTTCTTCTACTACGCCGGCTGGGCCGACAAGCTCGGCTACGCGGGCTTCGGTGCCGACCCGAAGCCGATCGGCGTCGCCGGCCAGGTGATCCCGTGGAACTTCCCGCTGCTGATGCTGGCCTGGAAGATCGCCCCGGCGCTGGCCTGCGGCAACACCGTCGTGCTCAAGCCCGCCGAGACCACCCCGCTGACCGCGCTCGCGTTCGCCGAGATCTGCCAGCAGGCCGACCTGCCGCCGGGTGTCGTCAACATCATCACCGGCGCGGGTGACACCGGCCGGGCGCTGGTCGAGCACGACGGCGTCGACAAGGTCGCGTTCACCGGCTCCACCGAGGTCGGCCGGGCCATCGCCAAGGCGGTTGCCGGGAGCAACAAGCGGGTGACGCTGGAGCTCGGCGGCAAGGCCGCGAACGTGATCTTCGAGGACGCCCCGGTCGACCAGGCCGTCGAGGGCATCATCAACGGCATCTTCTTCAACCAGGGCCACGTGTGCTGCGCGGGCTCGCGGTTGCTGGTGCAGGAGAGCGTGTACGACGAGGTGCTGGCGCGGCTGAAGCGCCGGATGTCGACGCTGCGGATCGGCGACCCGCTGGACAAGAACACCGACATCGGCGCGATCAACTCCGCGATGCAGCTGGCCAAGATCCGCGAGCTGTCCCAGATCGGCGAGGACGAGGGCGCCGAGCGCTGGTCGCCGGCCTGCGAGCTGCCCGAGCACGGGTACTGGTTCCCGCCGACGATCTTCACCGGCGTCTCCCAGGCGCACCGGATCGCCCGCGAGGAGATCTTCGGCCCGGTGCTGTCGGTGCTGACGTTCCGCACCCCGGCCGAGGCCGTGGAGAAGGCGAACAACACGCCGTTCGGGCTGTCCGCGGGGGTGTGGACCGAGAAGGGCTCGCGGATCCTGTGGATGGCGAGCCAGCTGCGCGCCGGCGTGGTCTGGGCGAACACGTTCAACCGCTTCGACCCGTCGTCGCCGTTCGGCGGTTACAAGGAGTCGGGTTACGGCCGCGAGGGCGGCCGGCACGGACTGGAGGGTTATCTTGCCCACTGATCGCGGCAGCAAGGACAGCGGCGTGCGGCTCGAGGTCCGCAAGACCCAGAAGCTCTACATCGGCGGTGCGTTCCCGCGCAGCGAGTCCGGCCGGTCGTACGTCGTGAACGATGCCAAGGGCAAGTTCCTCGCGAACGTGTCGAAGGCGTCCCGCAAGGACGCCCGGGACGCGGTGCTCGCGGCCCGCAAGGCCTTCCCCGGCTGGTCCGGGCGCACACCGTACAACCGCGGCCAGATCCTGTACCGGATCGCCGAGGTGATGGAGGGCCGCGCCGACCAGTTCACCGAGCAGCTGCGCGAGGCCGAGGGCGTCACGGCGGCCAAGGCGCGCACCTACGTCGAGGCCGCGACCGACCGCTGGGTCTGGTACGCCGGATGGGCGGACAAGCTCGCCCAGGTGGTCGGCTCCAGCAACCCGGTCGCCGGACCGTACTTCGACTTCTCGTTGCCCGAGGCAACCGGCGTGGTCGCGGTGGTCGCGCCGTCCGGCCCGCTGCTCGGCCTGGTCAGCGTGATCGCGCCGGTCATCGTCAGCGGCAACACCGTCGTCGTCGTGGCAAACGAGCAGTACCCGCTGCCGGCGATCACGCTGGCCGAGGTGATGGCGACCTCCGACCTGCCCGGCGGTGTCGTCAACCTGCTCACCGGTTCGGCGTCCGAGATCGCGCCCTGGCTGGCCGCACACATGGATGTCAACGGCATCGACCTGACCGGCATCACGTCCGCCGACGAGGCCCGCGACCTGGAGGCCGCGGCCGCCGAGAACCTCAAGCGCGTCCGCCGCCCGTCCACCGAGGAGTGGCTCGACGAGCCGGGCACCGGCCGGATGACCCAGTTCCTGGAGACCAAGACCGTCTGGCACCCGATCGGCGTCTGAGCAAGCGTCCGGCCGGGTCAGCGGCCGAGCAGGTACCACGCACCGGCCGCCGATGCCGCGAACAGCAGCAGCATCACGACCGCCGTCAGCCCCCTGCGCGGCTTGTACCGGATCGGCACCAGCTCGATGCCCGGTTCGGCGTCGACGATCTCGGTACGACGGCCCGCGAGCTCGGCGGCCAGCTGCGGCGCCTCCCGCTCCAGCCGGTACGCCTCCGCCTCCAGCCGCTCGGCCAGCGCGACCGCGGTCGGCCACCGGTCGTCCGGGTGGTACGCGAGCGCCCTGGCGAGGACGTCGTCGAGGGCGCCCACCGCGTCGTACAGCCGCGGCGCGAGCGAAGGCGGCCGCAGGCCGGGGTCGCGGCCGAGCACGTCGGCCACCGTCCGGGCCGGGAACGGCGTGCGCCCGGTGAGCAGCGCGAAGGTCACCCCGCCGACCGCGTAGATGTCCGCGCGCTGGTCGAACCCGCCGTCGCCGCGCCCCTGCTCGGGAGCCATGTACGACGGGGTGCCGACCGCCTGCGTGAGGCCGGACGCCTCCGCGAGCCGCTTGGCCAGCCCGAGATCGGCGAGCACGATCTTGTGTGTGCCGCCGCCGCTCTCGGTGCCGGTGTTGCCGCCGGTGCGGCGCAGCAGCAGGTTCGCGGGCGCGATGTCGCGGTGCACCACACCCTCCTCGTGCAGGGCGGCCACCGCGCGGGCCACGTCCGCGGCCCACCACAGCGCGTCGATCGGATCCAGCGCGCCGCTGGCCATCAGGTGTGCGAGCGTGCCGCCGCTGACGTAGTCCATGACGAAGTACGGACGGCCGTCGTCGAGCTCGCCGACGTCGAACACCCGGACCACCCGGTCGCTGGTGAGCCGCCGCATCAGCCTGGCCTCGG
>DASXRB010000463.1:0-1590 GCA_036506875.1 Kribbellaceae bacterium
CTTCGGCTTCCAGCAGAACGCGACCGCGTTCGCGCAGGGCAAGCCGACCGCGCAGCTGCGCGACTTCTTCACCTCCGACGACTACTACACCGACACGGACTCGAACGCCTACGAGCTCCCCACCTTCCTGGGGAACCACGACATGGGCCGGATCGGCACCTTCCTCAACCTTCCCGGTACGACGGACGCCGAGCTGCTCGCGCGTGACCGGCTCGCGCACTCGCTGATGTACCTGACCCGCGGCCAGCCGGTCGTGTACTACGGCGACGAGCAGGGCTTCACCGGCGCCGGCGGCGACAAGGACGCCCGGCAGGACCTGTTCGCCACCCAGACCGCCGACTACACCGACGACGAGATCGTCGACGGCCAGGGCGGCACGATCGGCAGCCAGGACCGGTACGACACGACCGCGCCGATGTACCGCGAGATCGCGGCGCTGCAGAAGCTCCGCGCGGCGCACCCTGCACTGGCCGACGGCGCCCAGATCCACCGCTACTCCTCCAACTCCCCGGGCCTGTACGCCGTGAGCCGGATCGGTGCGGACCAAGTGGAGTACCTGGTGGTCGCGAACAACAGCACCGCGGCGAAGTCCGCGCACATCCCGACGTACCTGGCGAGCACCCGCTTCGCCCCGGTCTACGGCGCGGACCGCGGCGTCACCACCGACCGGGAGGGCCGTGCCACCGTGACCGTGCGGGGTCTTGGCATCGCGGTCTACCGCGCCACCAGCCCACTGAAGCACCGCACCACGGCGCCAACCGTCTACGCCACCACCCCGGCGCCCGGCGGGACCGTCGGCGGCCGGGCGGAGATCGCGGCGGCGGTGCCGGAGAACGCGTTCAGCACCGTGACGTTCGGGTACCGCGAGGTCGGTACGACGGCCTGGCGGCGACTGGGGTCGGACGACAACGCGCCGTACCGGGTGTTCCACGACGTGACCACGCTGCCGAAGGGCACCCTGGTCGAGTACCGCACCGTGCTGAAGGATGCCTCCGGCAACTACTCGGTCAGCGGGACGTTCGGGATCGTCGGCGACCCGGCGCCGTCCGGCGGCGGAGGCGGTGGCGGCGGTCCCGTCGTACAGCCCGGCTTCGTCAGCGTGCCCGGTGACCACAACGACGAGATGGGCTGCAGCGGCGACTGGCAGCCGGACTGCCCGCAGGCGCAGCTCACGCTCGACGACAAGGACAAGGTCTGGAAGGGCACCTACACGATCCCGGCCGCCGAGCACGCCTACAAGGCGGCGATCAACAAGTCCTGGGACGAGAACTACGGCGCGGGCGGGGTGAAGAACGGCGCCAACATCTCGTACACCGCGCCAGGCACGCCGGTGACGTTCTACTACGAGCACGGCCGGCACTTCGTGACCAGCGACGCGCAAGGGCCGATCGTCACCGTCCCAGGCTCGTTGCAGTCCGAGCTGGGCTGTCCCGCCGACTGGTCACCCGACTGCATGCGACCCTGGCTGACGGACGAGGACGGCGACGGCACGTTCAGCTGGTCGACCACCGAGATACCCCGGGGGAACTATGAGGTCAAGGTCACGGAAGGGCTGTCCTGGGACAAGAACTGGGGTGCCGGCGGCGCCCC
>DASXRB010000464.1:0-1533 GCA_036506875.1 Kribbellaceae bacterium
CACGATCCCGATCACACGCACTCCCGGAGGTGTGCCGGAGCCGGTGTCGTCCGCATGGGTTCGGGGAGTCGTACGTGGCGATTCCAGGGGGCAGGACTCCCCGGAATCGACCGCAACTCTCCCCGGATCGCGGTGCTGACGTCGTACGAAGGTGGCGTCACGGCAGGGTGCGGGCGGCTGAGTCGAGCAGGAGGGCGGTCGACGTCGCGCCGGGGTCCTGGTGGCCGGCGCTGCGTTCGCCGAGGTACGACGCCCGGCCCTTGCGGGCGACCAGCGGGATCGTGGCGTCACGCCCCTTCGCGGCCGCCTCCGCGGCGGCGGCGAGGGCCGGGCCGGTGCCGTCGGCGGCGGCCGCGTCGTACGCCTCCAGCGCGGGGGCCCACGCGTCGTACATGGTCTTGTCGCCGAGCACCGCCTTGCCGCGCGCGACGATGCCCTCGACGCCGGCCCGCAGCGCCGTGCCGAGGTCCTCGGTGCCGATCGACGTGACCCCGGCCAGCGCGGTGCCGAAACGCAGGAAGAAGGTGCCGTACAGCGGCCCGCTCGCGCCGCCGACCGTGCTGACGAGCGTCATCCCGGCCTTCTTCAGCAGTGCGTCCGGGGAGTCGAAACCGATCTCCAGCGCGGCCACCACCGCCGTCATGCCGCGGTCCATGTTGACCCCGTGATCCGCGTCGCCGATGGCCGCGTCGAGCGCGGTCAGCAGGCCTGCGTTCTCGTGCACGACCGAGGCGTAGTCGCGCAGCCAGCGGTTCAGGCTCTCGACATCGGTCACGCGTTCTGCTCCTCCACTCGAAACCGCGGGTGCTGGTGGTCGCCAGGCGTGCGTCGGGTGGACGGCAAGGAGCGCGCAGCGATCAGCCATCCCTGCCGAGACGGTTCTCCGTCGAGACGGTTCATACGCCCCACCGCAGCCCGGGGGTGTTCACCGGCGCGTCCCACAGCCGCAGCAGGTCGTCATCGGCCTTCAGCAGCGTGACCGAGCAGCCTGCCATCTCCAGCGACGTGATGTAGCTGCCGACGAGTGACCGGGCCACCGAGACACCGGCCCGGTCGAGCAGCTGCCGGACCTCGTGGTACATCAGGTAGAGCTCGATCAGCGGCGTCCCGCCCATGCCGTTGACGAAGGCAACGACCGCGTCGCCGGACCGGAACGGCAGGTCGGACAGCACGGGGTCGACCAGCAACGCCGCGACGTCCTTGGCCGGGGCCAGCGGGAGCCGCTGCCGGCCGGGCTCGCCGTGGATGCCGATGCCGAGCTCCATCTCGTCCTCGGCCAGGTCGAACGTCGGCTTGCCGGCCGCCGGGACGGTGCAGGAGGTGAGCGCCATGCCCATGCTGCGGCCGCTCTCGTTGACCTTCTTCGCGACGTCCGCGACCTCGGCCAGCGACCGGCCCTGCTCGGCGGCCGCGCCCGCGATCTTCTCCAGGAGCACCGTCACGCCGACCCCGCGGCGGCCGGCGGTGTAGAGCGAGTCCTGCACCGCGACGTCGTCGTTCGTCACCACCGACACCACCTCGGTGCCGGAGTCG
>DASXRB010000465.1:0-14243 GCA_036506875.1 Kribbellaceae bacterium
GGGCCACTCCGCCGTCGGGGTAGATCGTCAGCCGGACATGGGTCCAGCGCCGCCGGTCGCCCACCTCGAACGGGTTCTCGCTGTCGCCCTTGACCGCGACTTTCGGCACGATCGTCTCCCAGGCCGCACGCTCCAGCTCGCCGGGATCCGCGGCACCCTCGACGCTCGTCGCCTCGACAGAGGCGTACGGCGGATAGTTCCCCTTGAACCAGGCGGTGTCGATCACCACGCCGTGCACCACACCCGGGACGCCGAGCCGCACCACCGCGTAGTCGTGTCCCGGCTCACGCCGGCGGCGGGTCTCCCAGCCGTCGTACACCTTGCCCTTGTGGCCGAAGGCCTCGGCCGAGAAGACCGCGGGCCCGGGCTTGATCAGGTTCTCCCGCTCGCCGAACAGCTCGTCGTTGGCACAGACCACGCTGCCGGCCAGCGCACGTGAGGCCAGGTCGGGCAGTCGGGTGAAGTCGGTCATGCCAGCCCCCTGCTCAGCAGCCGGCCGCGCGGTTCGTCGCCGGGGTCGATCCACTCGCCCCGCAGCCAGGTGCTGCGGACCACGCCGGCCAGCCGGCGGCCGGCGTACGGCGTGTCGGGGTTCTTGTGATGCAGCCGCTCGACGTCGACCACGAAGGCCTCGTCCGGGGCGAAGACACAGAAGTCGGCGGCGTACCCGGGGGCGATCCGCCCCGTGTGCCGCAGTCCCGCGAGCCGGGCCGGGCCTTCGGCCAGCCAGCGCACCACGTCGGTCAGTGCGTGGCCACGCCGCGCGGCCTCGGTCCAGACCGCCGGCAGGCCCAGCTGGAGCGAGGAGATGCCGCCCCAGGCGTCGCCGAAGTCGCCGGTGTCGAAACGCTTCAGATCCGGCGTACAGGGCGAATGGTCCGACACGACGCAGTCGATCGTGCCGTCGGCCAGGCCCCGCCAGAGCAGCTCGCGGTTCTCCGCCTCGCGGATGGGCGGGCAGCACTTGTACTGGGTCGCTCCGTCGGCGATCTCCTCGGCATCGAAGGTGAGGTAGTGCGGGCAGGTCTCCACCGTCAGCCGCACACCGTCACGTCGTGCGGACCGGATCATCGGCAGCGCGTCCGAGCTCGACAGGTGCAGGATGTGCAGCCGGCAACCCGTCCAGCGAGCGAGCTCGATCAACTGCGCGACCGCGAGGTTCTCGGCACCGCGGGGGCGGGAGGCGAGGAAGTGCCGATAGCTCGCGCCGTGCGCGGCGGGCGCGTGGTCGATCGCCTGCGAGTCCTCCGCGTGCACGATCATCAGCGCGCCCAACGAGCGCACCTCGCGCAGTGCCTGCCGCAGCTCGTCCGGCCCGAGGTGCGGGAAGTCGTCCACCCCCGAGTGCGCCATGAAGCACTTGAAGCCGAACACCCCGGCCTCGTGCAGGCCGCGGAGGTCGGCCAGGTTGCCCGGGACGGCGCCGCCCCAGAAACCGACGTCGACGAACGCCTGACCCGTCGCGGTCTTCCGCTTGACCGCCAGCGCCGCCACGTCCGTCGTCGGCGGGACGCTGTTCAGCGGCATGTCGATGACGGTGGTGACCCCGCCCGCCGCCGCGGCCCGCGTGGCGCTGGCGAAGTCCTCCCACTCGCTGCGGCCGGGGTCGTTGATGTGCACGTGACTGTCGACCAGGCCCGGGAGCAGCAGCTCGTCCTCGCCGAGCGCGACCACCCGCGCCGCGGCCGGCCGCGCGTCGTACGGCTCGATGGCGACGATCGCGCCGTCGCGGACGCCGACGCAGCGGGCCACCTCGCCGGCCGGGGTCACCACCCGGCGAGCCCGGAACACCAGATCCAGCTCGTTCACGTCGGCCTACCCGCGGCCGCCGCGCGATAGGCCCGCCAGCCGCCGTACGACGTGATCTCCTTGTGCCTGCCCGGCTCGGTCTCGCCGGGACGCAGCTGGACCGCGAGGGCGTAGGAGCCGTCCTCGAGCTGGACCACCCCGAGCTCGAGCTCCGGCGGCTCGTCGGGCAGGAACCGCTCCGCGATCACCGCCAGCGGTACGTCGTACAGCTCACCGGCGATGCCGGCACTGCCGGCACCGTCGGCACTGCCGGCCGCCGGCGCCAGTCCGGGGAACTCGTCGCGGACGGAGTAGAACCGGTATCGCGGCGCGGTCCGCACCTCGCCCAGGAACGGGTGCCCGGCGACGGTGTGGTGCAACCGGCCACCACGCATCGCCTCACCGTTGAGGAAAAGGTTGACCATCCCGTTCACCCCACCGCTCAGCAGCCGGTGATGTGCTCTGGCCGGATGGGCACCCGGCGCAACGCCTTGCCGGTCGCCTGCCGGATCGCCGACGCGACGGCCGGGCCGGACGAGATCGTCGCCGGCTCGCCCACTCCGCGGACGCCGTACGGTGCGTGCGGGTCGGCGTACTCCAGCACCTCGATCCTCATCGGCGGCATGTCGAGGGTCGTCGGGATCAGATAGTCGGTGAAGGACGGGTTGAGGATCCTCCCCTCGCTGACGACGATCTCCTCCATCAGGGCGAGCCCCATCCCCTGGGCGCTGCCGCCCTGGATCTGGCCGACGACGGCTGCCGGGTTGAGTGCCCGGCCGACGTCCTGCGCGGTGTCCAGCGCCACCACCTTGACCAGCCCGAGCTCGGTGTCGACGTCGACCACGGCGCGGTGCGCCGAGAAGGCGTACTGCACGTGCGCGGTGCCCTGGCCCGTCTCGGGATCCAGCCTAGACGTCGGACGGTGCCGCCACTCGACCGTCTCCTCGACCGGCTCGTCACCGAGCACGTCGACCAGGTGCGCGACGACCCCGCCGGACACCGCGACGACCTTGCCGCCGTCCAGCCGGAGCTCGTCGGCCGGGAGCCCGTACGCCGCCGACGCCCGCTCCAGCACGACCCGGCGGACCGCCTCGCACGCGGCCTTCACCGCGCCACCGGTCACGTAGGTCTGCCGGGACGCCGACGTGGATCCCCCCGAGCCGATCTGGGTGTTCTTCGGGTGCACGACCACCTGGTCGACGCCGAGCTCGGTGCGGCAGATCTGCTGCTCGACGGTGATCAGGCCCTGGCCGACCTCGGCCGCGGCGGTGTGCACGGTGGCGACCGGCTCGCCGCCCACGGCCTCCAGCCGCACCCGTGCCGTCGAGTAGTCGTCGAAGCCCTCCGAGAAGCCGACGTTCTTGTACGTCACCGCGTAGCCGATGCCGCGCCGGACACCCTCGCCGTGCGTCGTGTTGGCGACCCCGCCCGGCAGCGCGCGCAGGTCGTAGCCCGCGCTGGCGTCCTCGGGAAGCGGCATGTCCTTCACGATCTGCAGCAGCTCCGCGACCGGTGCGGCGGAGTCGACCACCTGACCGGTGATGTTCTCGTCGCCCTCGGTCAGCCCGTTGAGCTGGCGGATCGTCACCCGGTCGATGCCGAGCTCGTCGCCGAGCGCGTCCATCAGCGCCTCGTACGCGAACGCGGCCTGCACGCAGCCGAACCCGCGCATCGCGCCGCAGGGCGGGTTGTTGGTGTAGACGCCGTAGCAGTCGACCGTCACGTTCGGGAACCGGTACGGTCCCAGGCCCATCGTGCCGCCGTTGCCGACCACGGCCGCGGTGGACGACGCGTAGGCGCCGCCGTCGAAGACGATCTCCGCCTTGCCGTAGACCAGCCGGCCGTCCCGCTCCGCGCCGAACTCGTAGTGCATCGTCGCCGGATGCCGGTGCACGTGCCCGAAGAACGACTCCTCGCGGTTGTAGACCATCTTCACCGGGCGGCCGGTGCGCAGCGCGAGCAGGCACGCGTGCACGTGCATCGACAGGTCCTCGCGGCCGCCGAAGGCCCCGCCGACGCCGGCAAGCGTCAGCCGCACCTTCTCGGGCGGCATGCCGAGCGCCTGGCAGATCTGCTTCTGGTCCACGTGCAGCCACTGGGTGGCGACGTACAGCTCGACGCCGCCGTCCTCGGCGGGCATCGCGAGGCCGGACTCCGGGCCGAGGAACGCCTGGTCCTGCATGCCGACCTCGAAGTCGAGGTCGACCGTGACCGGTGCGGTCGCGTCCTGGTCGCCCTTGCGGATCTTCAGGTGCCGCAGCAGGTTGCCCTGTTCGTGGACCTTCGGGGCACCGGCCGCGAGCGCCTGCCGCCCGTCGGTGACGGCCGGCAGCTCCTCGTAGGTGACCACGATCTTCTTCGCCGCCCGGCGGGCGATCTCGGGGTGGTCGGCCGCGACCAGCGCGACCGGCTCGCCCTGGTACCGCACCACACCGTCGGCCAGCACCGGCTGGTCGTCGTGCTCGAGCCCGATGACGTTCTTCCCCGGGAGGTCGTCGGCGGTGAGCACGGCGTGGACACCCGCGGTGCCGAGCGCCGCGCCGGGGTCGATCGACACGATCCGGGCGTGTGGGTGCGGGCTTCGCAGCGTGACGCCCCAGATCATGTCGTCGGCCCACAGGTCGCTGGCGTAGGCGAACTCGCCGGTCACCTTCAGCACGCCGTCCGGCCGCACGGCGCTGTCGCCGACGCGCCCGGACGTCGGGGTCGCAACGGACTGAGTCATCGTCGTGCCTTCCGCAGCAGGGTCTCGTGTACGGCGGCCACCCGCGCCGCCAGCGCGTGCTCGTCCACCGTGAGGACGATGTCGCGTTCCACGACCGGGCGGCCGTTCACGAGCAGCACTTCCAACGGGGGCGGAGTTCCGAGCACGAGCGCGGCCACCGGGTCGGTGATGCCGGCGTGCGCCGGCGTGTCCATCCGCCACAGTGCGAGGTCCGCGAGCTTGCCCGGCTCGATCGAGCCGATCTCCTCGCGGCGGCCGAGCACCTCGGCGCCGCCGACGGTCGCCATCTCCAGGGCGTCGCGAACGGTCATCGCCTCCGGGCCGCCTGTGGCACGGGCGAACAGGACCGCGTGCCGCACCTCCTCGAGCAGGCTGCCGGCTTCGTTGCTCGCGGCACCGTCCACACCCAGGCCGACCGGTGCCCCGGCGGTCCGCAGGTCGGCCGCGCGGGCGATGCCGGCACCCAGCCGGGCGTTCGACGACGGACAGTGCGCGACGCCCGTGCCCGTGGTACCGATCCGCTTCACCTCGCGGTCGTCGAAGTGGATGCCGTGGGCGAGCCAGACGTCGTCACCGGTCCAGCCGAGGCTGTCGGCGTACTCCAGCGGCGAGCAGCCGAACCGCTCCCGGCAGAAGACGTCCTCGTCGGTCGTCTCGGCCAGGTGGGTGTGCAGCCGGACACCCTTGCGCCGGGCCAGCGCCGCGGCCTCGCGCATCAGGTCGCCGGTCACCGAGAACGGCGAGCAGGGCGCGACCGCGACCCGCAGCATCGAGTCGAACGCCGGGTCGTGCCACCTGTCGATCGCGGCCTCGGTCGCCGCGAGCACCGCGTCACGGTCCTCGACCACGTCGTCGGGCGGCAACCCGCCGTCCTCGCGCCCGAGATCCATCGACCCGCGGGCGGGGTGGAACCGCAGCCCCACCGACCCCGCCGCCGCGATCTCGGCCGCGAACAGGTCTCCGCCGTCGCGCGGGAACACGTAGTGGTGGTCCGAGCTGGTCGTGCACCCGGTGCGCGCCAGCCGGGCCAGCGCACCCTGTGCCGCGACGTCGACCGCTTCCTCGTCGATGCCGGCCCACACCGGGTAGAGCGTGGTCAGCCAGTCGAACAGGGTCGCGTCCGCGGCCAGCCCACGGGTCACCCACTGGTACAGATGGTTGTGCGTGTTGACGAGCCCCGGCGTGAGCAGGCAGCCGCGGCCGTCCACCACCCGCGCCCCGTCGTACGGCGGCGCCGCGCCGTCGCCGACCGCGGCGATCCTGTTGCCCTGGACAACGACGTGTCCGTTCGCGAGCTCTCGTCGTACGGCGTCCATGGTGACGACCACGCAGCCTTCGATGACGACGGTCATGGTCTTCACCGTGCCTGGTCCAGCCGGTCCGCGGCGGTGCGCACCGCGTCGAGGATCGTCTCGTATCCCGTGCAGCGGCACAGGTTGCCGGCGAGCGCCTCGCGGATCTCCGGGTCGGTGGGCCGCTTGCGGCGGTTCAGCAGGTCGTGCGCCGCGACCACCAGGCCCGGCGTACAGAACCCGCACTGCACCGCGCCGCACTCGACGAACGCCTGCTGTACCGGGTGCAGGTTCTCCCGGTCCGCGGCCAGGCCCTCGACGGTCGTGACCTCACGGCCCTCCGCCTGGCCGGCGGCGACCAGGCACGCACACACCAGGGTGCCGTCGAGATACACCGTGCAGGAGCCGCACTCGCCCTGCTCGCAGGCGTTCTTCGACCCGGGCAGGCCCATCCGCTCGCGCAGCACGTAGAGCAGGCTCTCCCCCGGCCAGACGTCGTCGACCTGGCGGCGCTCGCCGTTGACGGTGGTGCTGACGCGCATGATCAGGCCGCCTTCCGGTAGTCGTCCCAGGCCCAGCTCAGACAACGGCGGGCCATCACCGCGAGCGAGTGCAGGCGGTATGCCGCCGTGCCGCGGACGTCGTCGATGGGCGCCGCGGCAGCCCGGACCCGTTCGCCGAACTCGCGGCAGAGCGTGTCCGGGATCCCGGCGCGCGACTCCCACAGCCCGGCCGCGTCGAGCTCTCCGGCGAGGAACCGCTCGGCGTCCGGCGCCCGCCGCGGCGTCGGAGCCGCCGAGCCGATGCCGGTGCCGACCTGCTTGCGATCCGCGTGCAGCGCCAGCCCGAAGGCCGCCACCGCGATCACCATCGCGTTGCGGGTACCGATCTTGGCGAACTGCTCCGGCCCGCTCGCCGGGGCGACCCGGATCGCCGCGATCAGCTCGTCGGGCCGCAGGGCGTTCCGCTTCACACCGGTGTAGAACTCGGTGGCGGGGATCAGCCGGGCGCCGCGGACCGACGCCACCTCGACGTCGGCACCGGCGGCCAGCAGGGGCGGGTGCGAGTCACCGGCCGGCGAGGCCGCGCCCAGGTTGCCGCCGACGGTGCCGCGGTTCCTGATCTGCGGCGACCCCACCGTCCGGGACGCCATCGCCAGGCCCGGCAGCAGGCCGCCGAGCTCGGTGATGATCCGGGTGTAGGTCACCGCGCCGCCGAGGCGCACCACGCCGTCCTCGTACGTCCACTCGGTCAGCTCGGGCACCCGGGTCAGGTCGAGCAGGACGTCGGGCCGGCGCAGGTCGAAGTTCAGCTCGACCATGACGTCGGTGCCGCCGGCGATCGGAACGGCGCCGGGGTAGGCCGCCTTCGCCTCGAGCGCGCCGGCCCAGCTGCCCGGCTGGACGAACTCCACCACGTGTCTCCCGGTTCTCGCGGATATGGGAAGTGAACGCCTTCGCCGGGACGGCCGTAACCCACAGGACACACGAACCCGGCGCGCCGTGAGAACGTGCTGTTGTGCTTTCCTCCAGACGGGGAGTAGGAGGTGCTGCGGTGCTCCTGCGTGAGCTGCTCGATGCCCCGCGCCTGCGGCTGCGGCTGCTGCACGAACCGGACGGCGCCCTCGACCGGCCCGTGGGCCGGGTGGTCACGACCGATCTGCTCCAGCCCAGCAGATACCTGTCGGGCGGTGAGCTGGTGGTCACCGGGCTGGTCTGGCGCCGTACCGCCGCGGACAGCGAGACGTTCGTCGCGGCCGTCGCCGAGGGCGGCGCGATGGCTCTCGCGGCCGGCGCCGCCCTGCTCGGGTCGGTACCGGAGGACCTGGTCGACGCGTGCCGGCGGCACGGCGTACCCCTGATCGAGGTGCCGGTCGAGGTGTCCTTCGCGGACGTCACGGAGTACGTCGCGAGCAGCACGCGGACGGGTGCCCGGCTGAGTGCCTCGCTGGTGCGGCAGCGGCAGCTGCTGTCGCAGATCTCGGCCGGACAGAGCCTGGACCGGATCGCGGCCGGGATCTCCCGCGAGATCGGGCACGTGTGCCGGGTGCTGACGACGACCGGACGCCACGTGGTGCCGGGTCCCGCCGCGCTGGATCCCGGTGATGTCGACCGGGTCAGCCGTGACTACCTGCGGGCGGACCGGCTACCGGTCGTCGCCAAGGGCAAACCTCCTTACACCCTGTTCCCGGTGGGCTCGGGCCTCGGCAACCGGCTGGCCTCGTGGATCGTGGTCCTCGAGGGCGACCTGCCGGTGGACAGCGCGGACAGCCCGGACATGGCCGAGGTCGTGAGCGAGTTCGCGGCGATCGTGTCGCTGGACCGGTCCCGCCGCGACGAGGGACTCCGCGTCGTCGGCCACATCGTCAACGAAGCACTGGCGCTGGTCGAGTCCGGCGCGCACCCGCTCGAGGTCGGCGTCCGGCTGCGCCAGGCCGGCCTCGACCCGGGCGCGCCGATCGTCGCGATGGTCGTCGGTTTCACCGGGAAACCGGACCTGCTCGAACTGACCCGCACGCTGGTCGAGGATGTGGTGCTCGAGTTCGGTCCACCAGTCGTCGCCATGGGCAAGGACGACCACGTCGTCGCGCTGCTGCCCGCCGTACCCGGCCTCGAGGACGCACTGCGGAGGTCGTTCGAACGGCTCGCCGCCGGGGTCGGCCGCGCCCGGCTCACGGTGGGTGTCAGCAACCCGGCGAGCACTGACGCGCTGCAGGGCGCGCTCGAGGAGGCCCGGTTCGCCCGCCGCCTCGCGGAGGCCCGCCGGGCGCCGGTCGCCGTGGTCGATGCCGACGAGGTGAGCTCGCACGTGATGCTGCTCGCCACGGTGCCCGACGACATACGCCACGCCTACGCGGCCCGCGTCCTCGGCAAGGTGCTCGACTACGACGAACACCACGACGCCGGACTCGTCGCGACGCTCGAGGCGTTCATGTCCTGCTCGGGATCGTGGAGCCGGACCGCGGAGGCGCTGCACCTGCACGTGAACACCGTGCGCTACCGGATCGAGCGGGTCGAGGAGCTGACCGGTCGCGACCTCAGCCGGCTCGAGGACCGGCTGGACCTGTTCCTCGCGCTGCGCTCGCGGTGAATCAGCAGAACCCGGGCACCGCGTGCCAGGCCGAGCCCGGGTCGGACGCGTCGTCGCGCAGGACGGTCGCCTCGATCAACCCGTACGGGCGGTCGGCGGCGATGAACACCTCGTTCGGGTTCTCCAGCCCGAACGGCGAGAGATCCACGGCGAAGTGATGCCTGTTCGGAGCGGAGAACCTGATCTCGGCCACCTCGGGGAACCGTTCGAGCACCGACCGGCCCATACCGTAGAGGGTGTGCTGCAGCGCATAGCTGTGGATCTCCGCGAACCGCTCCAGCAGCAGCGCCTTCACCGCGTCGTACGACGTGTCCCAGTCGACGTCGGTGTGGTCGTAGCGCCAGCGCGCCACCAGCGACGTCGCGAGGATGCGGTCGGTCGTCTCCGGAAGTGTCGTGTACTCGTCTTTGAGGAAGCCGTGGAACTCCGACCCGGTGGACTTCATGACGACGAGGTCCTTGATGCCGGACACGACGTGCGCCTTCCGGTCGCGGCCGCTGCCGTCGACGTTGACCACGGTGCAGCGGACGCCGCCGCCGGTCCGCACGAACGCGTGGTCGTGGCCGGCGCCGTCGACCGGGATGCGGTCCCAGGGGTACTCGTCGATCTCGATCCGCGCACCGGTTGCCGCGGGCACCTGTGCGACGAAGTGGTCGGCGAGCGTGAGCGCGAACTCCTCGATCGCGTTCACCCCTTCCTGCCGCGCGAACGCGAAGACAGTGTTCTTCTGCGAGTCGGTCGGCAGCACGTCCTTCTGCTCTCCGGCGACATGCGCGTCCGCGAAGTCACCGCGCAGCGAGGTGGACACGTTCAGGTCACGGATCCGGTGGCGAGCACCGTCACGGTAGACACGGACCACCCGGTTCTCCGCCTTGCCGTACTGGTTCGGGCCCAGGACGATGCCCATCGGATCAGCTCCCTCGGTAGGTCGAGTAGGCGAACGGGCTCAACAGCAGCGGCACGTGGTAGTGCTGAGCGGGATCGGCCACGGTGAAGGCGATGCCGACCTCGTGGAAGAAGCAGGCCCGCCCGGTCGAGGCGAAATACCCGGCCGTGTCGAACACGAGACGATAGGTACCCGGATCGATCCGGTCCGGCCCGAGCTCGGAGATGCGGCCGTCGTCGTCGGTGGTGCCGGCGGCCAGCACGATGCCTCCGTCCGCTTCGAGGCGGACCCGTACGCCGGCAGCGGCCCTGCCGAGCGTGGTGTCGAGGACGTGCGTGCTGACGGCGCTCATGGTTCGACGACCTTCCGGAGACGGACGAGTGCGATCTTGCCCAGCTCGTCGAGCACCTCGGCCGCCTCGGTCGCGTCGTCGTTGCCGAGGCGACGCCGCAGAGCGCTCAGGATCTGCCCGGCGTCCAGGCCGGTCGCGCAGATCAGGAAGACCCGGCCGAACCGCTGCTCGTACGCACGGTTGCCCTCGGCAAGCGCCGCCTGGGTCCGCTCGCCGGTCTGCACCCCCGACTGCTCCTGGCGCGACCACGCCGCTTCGCGCGTCCGGCCGGCAGCACGCTCGCCGATCCGCGGATGCGCGGCGAGCGCCTGGTCGACGTCGCCGGGGCCGAGCCGGCCGGTGGCCCTGGCCGCGGTCGCGAGCAGGTCGTCGACCGTCGCGTACGGCCGCGCGGCGACGACCTCCCGCGCCCACGTGCTGACATCGCAGCACGCGAGCAGCTGCGCCGTCACGTCCCGCTCCGGTGCGGCGTTGAACGTCGCGAGGTCCATGACCGCATCCTGCACCGCGGCACGGCGTTCTCGCAGGTCGAAGCGCTACTTCAGCTCGGCGGAGGTCTTGTTCAGGAGGCGGCGGGCGACGATGAGCTGCTGGATCTGCTGGGTGCCCTCGAAGATGTCCAGGATCTTGGAGTCGCGCGCCCACTTCTCCAGCAGCTCGTGCTCGCTGTAGCCGAGGCTACCGGCCAGCTCCACGCAGCGCAGCGTGACGTCGTTGCCCATCCGGCCCGCCTTCGCCTTGGCCATCGAGGCCTGCAGGCTGTTCGGCTTCCCGTTGTCGGCCATCCAGGCTGCCTGCAGCGTCAGCAGGTACGCCGCCTCCCAGTCCGCCTCCAGCTGCAGGTACGTCGCCGCCGCGGCCTGCTGCACCTGCGCCGGCCGGTCGTAGTCGATCACCACCCCGGCCCGGGTCAGCAGGTCCTTGGTGACCTCGAGCGCGGCCCGGGCGCAGCCGACGGCCATCGACGCCACGATCGGCCGGGTGTTGTCGAACGTCTGCATGACGCCCGCGAACCCCTTGTCGGTGTCGATCTCGGGGCTGCCGAGCAGGTTCTGTTTCGGCACCCGGACGTCGTCGAGATGGATCGTCGCGGTGTCCGACGAGCGGATGCCGAGCTTGTGCTCCAGCCGCTCGACGGTGAGGCCGGGGGTGTCCTTCGGCACGACGAAGGACTTGATCGCGGCCCGGCCCTTGGACAGGTCCAGGCTGGCCCACACGACCACGGCGTCGCAGCGGCCGCCGGCGGTGACGAAGATCTTCTCGCCGTTCAGCACGTAGTGGTCGCCGTCCTCGCGGGCGGTGGACCGGATCGCCGCGGAGTCCGAGCCGCAGCCCGGTTCGGTGATCGCCATCGCGGCCCAGGTGCCCTTGAACCGTTCCAGCTGCTCGTCGGTCGCCACCGACGCGATCGCGGAGTTTCCAAGGCCCTGCCGCGGCATCGACAGCAGCAGGCCGACGTCACCCCAGCACATCTCCAGCACGCTCAGCACGGACGACAGGTTCGAGCCGTTCTTGACCTGGCCGTCATCGTCGGCGGACGAGCGTCGTACCCCCGCCGCGCCGGCGCCGGAGCCGGTGCCCGAGGCACCCAGCCCGTCGACCATCGCGGCGAGCATGTCGAGCTCCTTGGGGTAGGCGTGCTCGGCCAGGTCGTACGCGCGGGAGTTCGGCCGCAGCATCGCCGCGGCCACCTGGTGCGCCTGGTTGACGAAGGCGCGGAACTTCCTCGGGACCTCGAGGTTGATCATCAGACCAGCACCGCACCTTCCATCACGCCGACCGCGCGCAGGTCGCGGTACCAGCGTTCGACCGGGTGTTCCTTGACGAAGCCGTGGCCGCCGAGCAGCTGCACGCCGTCGGTGCCGATCTTCATCCCGTACTCGGCGCACAGCCGGCGGGCCAGCGCGGTCTCGCGCTCGAACGGCAGGCCCTGCTCGGCGCGGGACCCCGCGCGATAGGTGACCAGCCGCATGCCCTCCAGCTCGATCGCGATGTTGGCGACCATGAACGCCACCGACTGCCGGTGGCTGATCGGCTCGCCGAACGCCTGCCGTTCGTTGACGTACGGCGTGACGTAGTCGAGCACCGCCTTCGAGGTGCCGAGCGACAGTGCGCACCAGCCGAGCCGGGACAGCCGCACGCACTCGGCGTACGCGTCGCCCCGCGCCAGCAACGCGCCGGCGGGCACCGTGACGTCGTCCAGGACGACGCGGCTCAGGCTCGCGGCCCGCAGGCCCATCGACGGCTCGGCCTCGATCGCCAGCCCTTGGGTGTCCGACTCGACGACGAACAGCGCCGGCTTGCCGTCCAGCCGGGCGGCGATCACGAACAGCTCGGCCTCAGCGCCGCGCGGAACCAGCGACTTCACGCCCCTCAGCACGTAGCCGTCGCCGCGCTTGGTCGCGGTCGTGGTCAGCCGGAACGGGTCGAACAGCGGCCGCGGCTCCATGATCGCCAGCGCCGCCGCCGGCACGTTGTCACCGGCGAACGCCGGCAGGTAGGTGGCCTGCTGGGCGGCGTCGCCCCACAGGCTCAGCGCGGTACTGACCGCCGCAGGTGCGAGACACGCGACCGCCTGGCCCATGTCGCCGTGCGCCATCGCCTCCGCGACCAGCACGCCGGTCATCGCCGACCGCTCGGTGACGATGCCGCCCAGCTCCTCCGGGACCTCGATCAGGCTCAGCCCGAGCTCCGCGCTCCGGGCAAGGATCTTGGGATCGGTCACACACGCTGTGTCGGCCGCGGCGGCGGCCGGCCGAAGGACCTCCTGGGCGAACTCGGTCACCACTGTGGTGACCAGCTGCTGGTCCTCGGTGGGCGTGAGGTCGAAGCGGCCGGATCCCTTCGCGGCGGGCAGCCGCGCCGGTCCGCCCGCCCTGGCGGCCGCCTTCTGCGCGGCGGCGAAGTTGCGGCTGATCGCACCCGCGGTACGGAACCCGGTCTTGGTCCCTTCGAAGACCACCCGCTCGGCCTGCTTGCGCAGCCCCAGCCGGTCGAGCGTCTTCGACTTCGCCAGCCGGTTCAGCATCGCGACGCCCATGCCGATCGCGTCGCGGCCACGGCCAGTCATCACAGCCATCGGTCGTCACTTCCCTCGAGTCGTCCACCAGGACCTGCTAACTGTAAACCGAGGTTACAACCCACGTCACGTGACCGCGGCCACAACTTTGCGCGCATCGACGCGGCCGATCCCGGCGCTCGAGTTGCGGATCCTGGCGCCAGGCAAGCGTTTACCCGAACGAAGATCCACAACCCCGGACCGCACGGGCGGTTGGGCGGGCCTCACGCCGGGACGGGTCAGGCGAACAGCGCGTCGATGGCTGAGGCGGAAGGTACGGACGTCATCGCACCCGGCGTGCCGACGCTGAGGGCGGCGGCCGCGTTGGCTCGTCGTACAGCGGCCGGCAGGTCCGCGCCACCGGCCAGCGTCGCCGCGAGGACGCCGCAGAACGTGTCGCCGGCGCCGGTCGTGTCGACCACGGGCACCGCGTGACCCGGAAGCTGAACCGGTTCGGCGTCGCGGCGCAGCACCAGCGCTCCGTCACCGCCAAGCGTCACGACCACGGCCGGCACCCGCCGCAGCAGCACCGTCCCCGCCGCCAGCACAGACGCCGACGCCTCCCCCGATACCGATACCGATGCCGACACTGACGCCGCGTCCGGCACCGACGCAGCAGCCGCGTCCGCGTCCGCGCCCGTGGCGAGGCCGCTGACGACGGTGGCCTCGTGCTCGTTGACAACCAGGAGGTCGACGTCAGCCAGCAGGTCGTCGTCGAGCGGCGCCGCCGGCGCGGCGTTCAGCACGACGAACCGCCCCGCGCGGGCGGCCTCCCGCACGACCGGCAGCGGTATCTCCAGCTGCAGCAGCACGACCGCGGCCGCCCGGGCCGCGTCGAGCGCCGCGCCGTCCAGGACCAGCTCGGCGTTGGCCGACGGGGCGACCGTGATCGCGTTCTCGCCGGAGTCGTCGACGCAGATGATCGCGGTGCCGGTGGGAGTCGCCGTGGTGCGGACCAGCTCCAATCCGACACCCGCGGCGGTCAGCTCCGCGCGCAGCATCGCGCCGGACTCGTCGTCACCGAGGCAGCCGGCGAAAGCCGTGGCGGCGCC
>DASXRB010000466.1:0-1628 GCA_036506875.1 Kribbellaceae bacterium
GATGAGGCCGGGGCGGATCGTCGACGTCGTCGTCGCGGGCCGTCGCGCCCGCGAGCTGCTGAGTCACGACGGGTGGACCGTCGACCAGCTACGAACGCACCAGCAGGCGCGGCTGGACGAGCTGGTGCGGTATGCGGTGGCGCGCTCGGCGTACTACCGGAGCCTGTACATCGGAGTGGACCTGAGCGGTCCGGTCGCGCTGGAGCAGCTGCCGCCGGTCGGCAAGGAAGCGATCATGCGGCACTTCGACGACGTGCTGACCGACCCTCGGCGCAGGCTGGACGACGTCGCGGCCCTGCTGGGCCCGTGGGGCACGACGACCTGTACCTGGGCCGCTTCCGGGTGCTCAGCACCCCGGGAAGCACCGGCGGACGAGGGATCTTCGTGATCAGCACCGACGAGTGGCGCACGCACCTGTCCGGCCTGCTGCGGGTCAACGAGTACGTCGGCCTGCGGCCCCGGCTGCCGCGCCGCCGGCGGGTGGCGACGATTGCGGCCGGTCATGCCATGCATGTGACCCGGCGGATGTCGCCGAGCCTGGACGTCGGACTGCACGACCTGCTGCGGCTCGACGCGACGACCCCGGTGGAGAAGCTGGTCGGGCCGCTGAACCGGCATCAGCCCGAGTTCCTGTACAGCTACCCGTCGATCCTCTCCGAGCTCGCCACCGAGCAGCTCGCGGGCCGGCTGCGGATCGCGCCGTCGACGCTGATGTCGACCGGCGAGACGCACACCGCGGAGACCGCCCGGGCCGTACGCGCGGTCTGGGACGTGCCGTGGTTCGAGATGTACGGCGCGACCGAGGCGCCGGTGCTCGGGGCGCACTGCGCGGTGCACACCGGCCTGCACCTGTTCGAGGACCTGACGATCGTCGAGGTGGTCGATGAGCACGACCGGCCGGTGCCGCCGGGACAGCCGGGTCACCGGGTGCTGCTCACCAACCTGGTCAACCGCACCCAGCCGCTGATCCGCTACCAGCTCTCCGACCTGGTGACGCTCGCCGCGGAGCCGTGCCCGTGCGGCCGGCCGTTCCGGCTGCTCCGTGCGGTCGACGGCCGCAACGACGACATCCTGGTGATGCGCGACGTGCCCGTGCACCCGGCGGTCTTCCGCAGCGCGCTGGCGGCCGTGCCGAGCCTGCGGCAGTGCCGCATCCACCACAAACGGCGCGGCTCCACGCGACTGACCGTCGAGGCGGCACTGGGTGACAAAGCGACCGCCGAGCAGGTCCGTGTGGCGATCACGACCGGGCTTGCCGCAGCCGGCGTCACCGGGGCACAGATCGAGGTAAAGGTCGTCGACCGGATCAGCGTCGCGGACGCCCGGGACAACGCGGGCAAGCTCAGGACCATCATCGGGAGCCAGTTCTACGGAGAAGTCCCGGATACGCCGTGACCGCAGCACGGGGGAAACCCGCAGAACAAAAGTCAGACCTTCACCCCGACGACGACTCAGATCACCGGGGCCAAGACCTCGCGCGCTCTTGACACACCCGGTTGCCGCCTGCTCTCCGGCGCTTGCCGCCCGCTCGGACAATGACTTCATGGTCGATGTCGCCCCGGAGCGGTTCGAAGGCATGGTCGCCGAGGCGCTCGATGGGTTGCCACCGGAACTGGGGCGGCTGATGA
>DASXRB010000467.1:0-6741 GCA_036506875.1 Kribbellaceae bacterium
CCCCGGTCCGTGACGCTGACCGCGGAAGGAGCAGGACAGGTGGCCCAGGCCACCTTCGCGGACAAGGCGGGCAACAGTACGACGGCCACCTACACGGCGAACATCGACAAGACCGACCCGGTGCTGTCCGGCATGCCGGCCGACTCCTGCTCGCTGTGGCCGCCGGACGGAGCGCTCGTCCAGGTGGCGTCGGTCGAAGCCTCGGACGCGCTGTCGGGCGTGGGCTCGTTCGCTGTCACCGGCAGCAGCGACGAACCCCAGGAGACTCTGCAGGCTCCCGATGTGGTCATCGACGGCGGGACGGTCTGGCTACGAGCAGAACGGCTCGGAACCGGCGACGGCCGGACCTACACCCTGGATGCCGGCGCGACCGATCTGGCCGGCAACTCGGCACGGCAGACGACGACCTGCGTGGTCGACCACGACCTGGGTCACCTGGCTGCCAACGCCCAGGCCAACGCGGACCGCAGGCTGGCGGCCGCGGCCGAGCGGGAGGCGCAACGAGCGGCCGGCATGGCCGCGGCCGCGGAGCTGGCAGCCGCCGATGCCGCCGGCCATCCCCTCGTCGAGCCGGACACCTCGGTCCTGGACAGCGGACAGGAGGACCCGACGCCGGACGACACCACGGCGCCGACGCAGTGACGCGGCTAGGCCTCTGCCCAGGGCCGGTTCAGCCTCGTGACGGTCCCGGCCAGGGCCGGGACCACCCGGTTGCGGCCGCAGCGCTTCGCCTCGTACACGGCGGCGTCGGCCTCGTGCAGCAGCTGCGGGCCGTCCGCCCCGATGCCGGCGGCGACACCGACGCTGACGCTGAGCCGGAGCTCGGTCGCACCGAGCCGGACCGGCTCCGCGAACACGGCCCGGCGCAGCGACTCGCCGACCCGGACGGCCGCACCGAGGTCGAGGCCCGGCAGCACGCAGAGGAACTCCTCACCACCCCAGCGGCCCAGACAGCCGCCGGCCGGGACCACGCTGCTCAGGCGCTGGGCGACCGTCCGCAGGACGACGTCGCCGGCCGGATGGCCCTGGCGATCGTTGACCTGCTTGAAGTGGTCGATGTCGACGACCGCGACGGCGACCGGCCCGTGCCG
The DNA here is from genome assembly GCA_036506875.1 of Kribbellaceae bacterium. Lineage (GTDB taxonomy): Bacteria > Actinomycetota > Actinomycetes > Propionibacteriales > Kribbellaceae > DASRHY01. The sequence continues at coordinate 1,092 of DASXRB010000467.1, forward strand.
GGTGGCGCCCGCCTCCGCGACCGCCGCCAGCGCGCGGTCGAGCGTGCGGCGGTTGGGCAGCCCAGTGAGGGCGTCGGTGCTGCTGAGCAGGGTCAGCTCCTCGACCTGCCCACGCAGCGCGATCGCGGTGCGGACCCGGGCGGCCAGCTCGGCCGGCGCGCACGGCTTGCGGATGTAGTCCTGGGCGCCCAGGCCCAGGCCGGTGACGGCGTCGTCCGCCGCGGAGTGCGCGGTCAAGAACAGCACCGGGATCCGCGCGGTCGCGGGCTGAGCCTTCAGCACCTCCAGGGTCCCGAACCCGTTCAGCTCGGGCATGTCGACGTCGAGCAGGATCGCGTCCGGCGGCTGTTCCACGACCCGGGTGAGCGCCTGCCGGCCATCCGCGGCCTCGACGACGCTGAAGCCCGCGTCCTCCAGGGCGCGCCGTACGAACGTGCGGATCGCCCGGGAGTCGTCGGCGACGAGCACGAGCTGGCCGGTCATCGGCCCACCTGCACCCGGGTGTCGACGGCCTCCAGCACGCGGACGACGACCAGGTGCTCGCCCGCCCGGAACGACGCCACCGCGGCGGGTTTCGTACCGGGGACCGTGACCGCGTAGTCCGCTCCCTCGACGACCGTCGGCAGCGACAGCCGCGACGGCGACGGCAGCAGTGCCTTCACGTTGCCGGTGACCATGTTGGTGATCTCGCCGAGCGCGTCCCGGACGTCCTCCGGGCCGATCCCGTCGGCCGGGAGGGCGAACAGCGCGGCGGTCAGCCGGCGCGCGAGCGGCAGCTCGCACTCGACCAGGGCGGCACCGTTCCACGCGCCGGCGATGTGCACGCAGCCGCTCAACGCCGGCCGGTCCCGCGGGATCTCGCCCACCGCGGGTACCAGTGCGATGCCCGCCGTGGTCTCCAGCACCATGGTGGCGATCGCTTCGATGTCTTGTCGTAGGGATTGCATGGGTTCTCCAGTCGTCACCGGGATACGCGGGTGCTGGGCAGCGGGCTGCCGGACGGTGCCGGCGGGAGGTAGCGCATCGCCCGGGCCGACGGGACCCGGACGAGGTCGGGATGGCGGCCGGCGGTCGACTCGCTCGCTCCGAGCAGCACCCAGCCGTCCGGGCGGAGCACCCGGCTCGTCCGGTCCAGCACGCGCTGCCGGGTCGGCTCGTCGAAGTAGATGAGGACGTTGCGCAGCAGCACCAGGTCGAACGGCTCGCCCGCCGGCCACGGACCGACCAGGTTCAGCCGGCGGAACCGGACCATCCGCCGGATCTCGTCGTTCAGCCGCCAGTCCCGCCCGCTACGCCTGAAGTACCTGAGCAGCAGCGGTGCCGGCAGGCCGCGGTTCACCTCGAGCTGGGTGTAGCAACCGGCGGCCGCCCGCTCCAGCGGACCGGTGGCCAGGTCGGTCCCGAGAATCTCGGCCCGGTCGGCGTGCTCGGCGAAGTGCTGGCGGATCAGCATCGCCACGCTGTACGGCTCCTGGCCGGTGGCGGCCGCGGCGCACCAGATCCGGATCCGGCCCGGCCGCTCGAACACCGCCGGCAGGATCGTCTCGCGCAGCGCCGCGAACGCCTGCGCGTCCCGGAAGAACGACGTCTCGTTGATGGTCATGGCCTCGACCACCGCGTCCCGCAGGTACGGCGACAGGCCGGCGACGACCAGCTCGATCAGCGTGGCCACCGAACCGAGACCCGACCGTCGTGCGACCGGCCCGAGCCGGGCCGCGACGAGGTACTCCTTGCCGGCGTCGAGCGCGATACCGGCGCGGTCCTGCAGCAGCCGGCGCAGCGCGTCGACATGTGCCGGCGGCAGTTCGCCGGCCGTGGTGGCGTATCCGGGCGGCGCGCTCATCTCAACCACCTGTAGCTCCCCTGTATCCGGCCGGCCGGAGCCGGGCGAGGATCTGCGTCGCCATGACGTCGAGCGGTACGACGCCGTCGGCGAGACCTGCCTCGGCGACCAGCCGGGGCATCCCCCAGATCACCGAGCTGGCCTCGTCCTGGACCAGCACCGTGCCGCCGTACTGCCGGACCTGCGCGCACCCGCTGACGCCGTCGCGGCCCATGCCGGTGAGGACGACGGCGAGCAGGCCGGGTCCCCAGACCGGGGCGGCGGTGCGGAACAGCACGTCGGCCGCCGGGCGGCACGAGTTCACCGGGGGTCCGTCGTCGAGCACCACGACGGGCGCCGACGATGGGCCGCCGACGGCGAGGTGCCGGCCGCCCGGCGAGACGTACACCCGGCCGGCGACGACCCGCTCACCGTCGCGGGCCACCGCGACCGGCAGCCGGGCGGTCCTGGCGAGGCGCTCGGCGAGCAGCTGCGGGAACGGCGGGGGCATGTGCTGCACGACCAGCACCGGGACCGGCACAGCGGCGGGCAGTCCGGACACGAGGCGCTCGAGCGCACGCGGCCCGCCGGTGCTGGCCGCCATCACGACGGCACCAGGACCCGGCCAGCCGCGGGTGCGGGCACCGGTGCCGGCTGCCGGGGCGGTCGCGTCCGCCGTCACGGCACGAGCCCCAGGAGGCCGAGCTTGTCCGCGACCGCCTCCCTCGTGAACGGCTTCATCAGGTACTCGTCGGCGCCGTTCTGAAGCGCCTCGGCGACCCGGTCGATCTCGGTCTCGGTGGTGACCATCACGATCCGCATCCCGGGTCGGGCCGGATGGGTCGCGAGCGCCCGGACGACGTCGAGGCCGGACACCTCCGGCATGTTCCAGTCGACCAGCACGAGGTCCGGAACCAGACCGGCGCGGACCAGCCGCAGCGCCTCCGCGCCGTCGGCCGCCTCGCTCACCGAGAAACCGAGCGGCTCGAGGGTGCGGCCGAGGATCAGCCGCATCGCACGCGAGTCGTCGACCACCAGGGCCTTCATCGTCTCTCCGTCCGGTCGTCGGTTGCCACGCTCTGCACGAGCGCCGCCGCTTCGATCTCGAGGACGACCCCGTCGTCCAGCTGGTACGCACCAGCGACAACGGACTGCGCCCCCTTCTCCAGGGTTGTCGGCACGGGTTCGCGCCGGCTTGAGTCCAGAGCGAGGACGTCGCAGACCTGGTCGACCAGCACGCACACCGGCTCCCCCGCGTCCCGCAGCACGACCGTGGCGGTGGCCGCGCCGTCGGCGGCCGGCAGCCCGAACCACTGCCGCAGGTCGAGGGCGGTGAGGATGTCGCCGCGCAGGGCGATCACGCCGGCCACGCCGCGCGGGGCGCCGGGCACCGGGGTCAGCGCGGCGGCGCCGGCGACCTCCGTGACCCGGTCCGCGTCGATGGCGAGCCGGTGGTCGCCGAGACGGAACACGCAGTAGGTCACCGTGCCGCCCCCGCCCGGACCCGGCCCTGCGGTGCCGGCCGCGCGGGCGGTCCCGCACGTGCTGCCTGGCCGGGCAGGGCCAGCTCGGCGAGCCGGTCGACGTCCAGCACCTCGGTGACGCGACCGCCGACCAGCATCGTCGCGGCCACGCCGTCGCGGGTCGCCGGCCGGGCCGGCGGGGTGGGCTCGTGCACGATGTCGTCGATCGCGCCGACGACGAGCCCGAGCCGGCCGTTCTCGATGCGGCACACCACGATCGGGACGCCACCCTCGTCGGACCGCGGCGGCTGCTCGGCGCGGTGCCGGGCACGTCGCTCGGGCAGCAGCTCGGCGAGGTCGGCCAGCGGCAGGATGTCGCCGTCGCACCGCACCGCGTCGAGGACGCCGTGCGGCTCGACGTCGCCGGCGCCGAGCTCGTGGAGGCGGACCACCCGGTCGAGCGGTACCGCCATCGCACCGCCGTCATGGGCGCGCACCATCAGGTACGAGACGGTGGCCGCGTGCTGCTCGGACCCGGTCTTCGCTGGGACGGCGCCGGCGGTGTCGTCCGCCCGCAGCTCACGTACGCCGCTGTGCGTCGCGAGGCCGGGGACGTCGAGGATCAGGGCCGCCGACCCGTCGCCCAGCACGGTGGCACCGGCGTACGCCGGCAACCGGCCGAGCGTGGTGCCGAGCGGTTTCACGACGATCTCGGTGGTGTCGCGGACCGCGTCCACGAGCAGCCCGATGTGCTGGCCGTCGACGGTCACGACGACGGCGTACGGCTCGGCCCGGGTGTTCGCGCCGGCACCGATGAGACCGGCGACGTCGATGAGCGGAAGCAGCCGGCCACGCAGTCGCAGCACCGGTGCACCCGACGGCGTCGGCACGACCGACCGGTCGCCGCCGCCGGTCACCCGGACCACCTCCGCCACGTGCGACTGCGGTACGGCGTACGTCGTACCGGCGGCGACGACCAGCAGGGCGCCGACGATGGCGAGCGTGATCGGGATGCGGATCCTGAACGTCGTACCGGCACCGGCGCGGGTGAAGACGTCCACCGAGCCGCCGACGCGCTCGACGTTGGCCCGCACGATGTCGGCGCCGACGCCGCGGCCCGAGACGCTGGTCGCCTCGGCGCGGGTCGACAGCCCCGGGTGGAACAGCAGCTCGCACGACTCGCGCTCGCCGAGCCCGGCCGCGTCCTCGGCTGTGAGCAGCCCGAGCTCGACGGCACGTTCCCGCAGCCCGGCCAGGTCGATCCCGGCGCCGTCGTCGGCCACCTCGATCACGACCTGCCCGCCCTCGGAGAAGGCCCGCAGCGTGACGAGCCCGCGACCCGGCTTCCCCGTGGCAAGCCGGGCCGCGGGCGGCTCTATCCCGTGGTCGACCGCGTTGCGGACCAGCTGCGTCAGCGGGTCGCGCATCGCGTCGAGCACGGCCTTGTCCACCAGCGTCTCCTCGCCCTCGACGACGAGCGTCACGGCGCGGCCGAGCCCCGCGGACACGTCGTGGACGAGCCGGGGCAGATGGGCACTCAGGGTGCCGATCGGCTGCAGGCGGGTGCGGGTGACCGCGTCCTGCAGCTCCGCCGTCACCCGGTCGAGCTGGCCGGCGGCCGACTGCAGCCGCGCGCTGGGCGCGGCCGACGGGTCGTCCGCGCTCTGGGTGCGCAGCTGGTTGCGGACCAGGACGAGCTCGCCGACCAGGTTCATCAGCCGGTCCAGCAGCCCGACGTCGACCCGCAGGGTGGAGTCGGGGGCTCTTCGGCGGCGGTCCCAGACCGGCCCGTGCCCGTCGCCCTGCGGCAGCGGCCGGCCGGCGTCCGGGTGCTCGGACACCGCACGCTGCAGGGCGTCGAGGCAGGCGCGGTCCTCGGTACCGATGGGCTGGTCCGCTTCGCCGGACTCGACCTCGTCGAGCACGACGCGGATCCGGTCGCCGACGCCGAGCAGAGCGCGTACGACGGCCGGCACCGGTTGCACCCGCCGCGCGCGCAGCTCGCCCAGCACGGTCTCGCCGGCATGTGCCAGCGCCTCGAGCCGGGGTAGGTCGAGGAAGCCGCAGGTGCCCTTGATGGTGTGCAGCGTGCGGAACAGCCGCCCGGTCCGCTCCGCCACGTCGTACCCGGCCTCGAGGCCCAGCAGGTCGGTGTCGAACAGGTCGAGATTGTCCCGGCTCTCGGCGACGAACGCGGCCAGGATCGTCGCGTCGCGGTCCACCTAGACGCCCGCCAAGGCCGTGCCGCGCACCGCGCCGTCACCGGCCGGCGCAGGGGCCACACCGGCCGGACCCGCCGGTCCTGCCGGTGTGGCCGGCACGGCCGGCGCCTGCGCGGGCACGGTGAACTGGCTGACCAGCCGCT
>DASXRB010000468.1:0-13621 GCA_036506875.1 Kribbellaceae bacterium
AGGCCGCCGTCGTACCCTCGTCCGCCGCGGCCGCCGCCAGCAGATCCGGATCCGGATCCACCCGTACGACGGGCAGCGCACCGTCCACCGGCAGCAGCGGTGACGCGACCACGTCGTGCTCGAACATCGACACCGTCGCCAGCCCGCACGCGTACGGCAGGTCCGGCAGCGCGGCGGCCAAAGCCACCCCGGCCGCCATTCCGACCGAGGTCTCCAGCGCCGACGACACCACCACCGGCAGCCCGATCCGCTCCGCGATCTCCAGGCAGGCCCGCACCCCGCCGAGCGGCTGCACCTTTAGCACCGCGATGTCGGCCGCGTCCAGCTCGCGCACGCGATACGGGTCCGAAGCGCGCCTGATCGACTCGTCGGCCGCCACCGGCACGTCGACGCGCCGCCGGACCAGCGCGAGCTCCTCGACCGTCGCGCACGGCTGCTCGGCGTACTCCAGCCCGAACCGCGCCAGCTCCCGCAGCGCCCGCACGGCGCCGTCCACGTCCCACGCGCCGTTCGCGTCGACCCGGATCCGCCCGGACGGCCCGAGTACGGACCGGACGGCCTCCACCCGGTCCAGGTCATCCGCCAGCGTCTGCCCCGGCTCGGCCACCTTCACCTTGGCCGTCGTACAGCCGGATGCCGCCACGATCGCGGCCGCGCGTTCCGGCCCGACCGCGGGGATCGTGCAGTTCACCGGGACCGACGACCGCACCGGCGCCGGCCATCCGTCGTACGCCGCCTCACGCGCCGCGCGCCACCACGCGACGCACGTGCGGTCGTCGTACTCCCAGAACGGGCACCACTCGGCCCACCCCGCCGGTCCCTCGAACAACATCCCCTCGCGCACGGTGATCCCACGGAACGTGTTGCGCAATGGCAACGAGTAGACGATCACCGCAGCAACGCCTGCCGGTCGACCTTGCCCGACGCCAGCATCGGCAGCTCATCGAGTACGACGACCTGCCGCGGCGCCCACGTCCGGGGCAGCGCCTCGGCCACGAAGTCACGCAGCTCCGCGAGCGGTACGTGGCCGACGACGTACGCCACCACCCGGGTCCCCCACTCCTCGTCCGGCACGCCGAGGACGGCCGCGTCCCGGACCGCCGGATGCTCCAGCACCCGGCGCTGCACCGCGGGCAGCGGCACGTTCACGCCACCCGACACCACCATGTCGTCGACCCGCCCGAGCACCTGCAACCGGCCTCCGGAACCGATCCGCCCGGCGTCCTGCGTCCGGAACCGCCCGTCCACGAGCGCCTGCGCGGTAAGGTCCGGCCGCAGCCGGTACCCGGAGAACAGCACCGGCCCGCCGATCACCACCCGGTCGTCCACGATGTCGACCGACACACCGCCCAGCGGCAGGCCGTCGTACACGCACCCGCCCCCGGTCTCGGTCATCCCGTACGTCCGCACCACCCGCACGCCTGCCGCCTCGGCCGCCGACAGCAGCGCGGGCGGGACCGCCGCTCCGCCGACCAGCACCGCGTCGAACGACCGCAGCGCGACCGCGTCGGTGTCCAGCAGCCGCTTCAGCTGTGTCGGCACCAGCGCGGTGTACCGCCGCTCCCCGGTCATCGCGGCCGCCGCGGCAGCGAAGTTGCCCTCGGCAACCACCGGCGAGGTTCCGGCGACCAGCGACCGGGTCAGCACCTGCAGCCCCGCCACCAGATAGGCAGGCATCGCGAGCAGCCACTGTCCCGGGCCGCCGAGCCGGTCGTGCGTCGCGGTCGCCGACGCGCGCAACGCGCCGGCGGTCAGCAGCACCGCCTTCGGCTCACCGGTCGACCCCGACGTCGGCAGCACCACCGCGCAGTCCGACTCCAGCGGCTCATCCGGTTGAGCCGCCGCCAGCACCCGCCGGGCCTGCGCCGCGTCGTCCGGCACCGGCACGAACGCGCCGCCCCGACCGGACAGCGCCTCGCCGAGCGCGGCCAGCACGGCCGCCGCCGTACCGGGAACCTGAAGAACACCCATCGCCAGCCGAGCGTACGCGGACGCGGACGGCCTGGCAGAATCGGCGCTCGTGGCAACCCCCAGGCAGTGGATCCAAGGCGCCCGTCCGCGCACCTTGCCGGCGGCGATCTCGCCGGTGCTGGTCGGCTCCGGCGCCGCGGCGTACGACGGCGGCTTCGTGTGGTGGAAGGCGCTGCTCGCGCTCGGTGTGGCGCTGGCGCTGCAGATCGGGGTGAACTACGCCAACGACTACTCCGACGGCGTGCGCGGCACCGACGAGGAGCGGGTCGGGCCGCTGCGGCTTGTGGGGTCCAGGGTGGCCGCGGCCAGGCACGTGAAGCTGGCCGCGTTCACCTGCTTCGGGGTCGGCGCGGTGCTCGGGCTGGTGCTGGCCGCGACCAGCGCCTGGTGGCTGCTGGCCGTCGGCGCGGTCGCGATCGCGGCGGCCTGGTTCTACACCGGCGGCAGGACGCCGTACGGCTATCGTGCGCTGGGCGAGGTCAGCGTGTTCGTGTTCTTCGGCCTGGTCGCCGTGCTCGGCACGACGTACGTGCAGGCCGGCCGGGTGCAGTGGCCGGCGATCGCGGGCGCTGCCGGGATCGGGTCGCTCGCCTGCGCGCTGCTGGTCGCGAACAACCTGCGCGACATCCCGACCGACACGGTCAGCGGCAAGCGGACGCTGGCCGTCGTCCTGGGCCCGCAGCGGTCCCGGCGGTTCTACGCCGCGCTGGTCGCGGTCGCGTTCATCCTCGCGGTGCTGTGCGGGCTGGCGACCTGGTGGGCGCTCGTGGCGCTGATCGCCCTGCCGCTCGCCGTCCGCGCCGTGCGGGTGGTCGTGAGCGACGCGGTCGGCCCGGCGCTGATCCCGGTGCTGCGCGACACCGGCCTCGCGGAGCTGCTGTACGCCGTCGGGCTGACGGCCGGGCTGGTGCTGGGCCGCTGATGCTGATGCGCAAGCTCGCCGCCGCCCTGGCCTGCCTCACCGCCGCCCTGGCCCTCACCACCGCCCCGGCCGCGGCGGCGCGCTCGGGCGACGACAGCTACGCGTACTGGAAGCACGGCTACTTCTTCGCCGATACCGGCTACCCCGGCAACATGCCCGGTGTCTACGCCACGACGGTCAGCCGGTACGACGCCTTCCGCGGCGTCCTGTACGTCAGCATCCGGGCCCAGGACAAGAAGTGCGACAAGCGGCACGCCGCGGTGATGATCCGCGGCTGGGACCAGCAGCTGATCAGCTGGGTCTACTTCGACTGGGGCTACGTGCCGCGTCCGTGCAACGGCGTCGCGACCGGCAGCTTCTCGATCCCGGTCCGCAACTTCGGCATCGACACCGTCATCGTCAAGGACGGCATCTGGGCGGGCACCGGAGTCGGCACCTACAGCCCGGGGCAGCGGATCATCTGGACGAGGACGGCCGCCTCGTGAGCTTCCGCCGCTACGGCTGAGTGTCGGCCGAGGGTTGGTCCGGCTCGCGCCACTCGCCGGTGGCGGCGAAACGCTCCAACGTGTCGAGGTACGGCGCCAGCTCGAGCCCGCGGGCCGCCACCCAGCCGTCGTCGTAGTACGTCTGCCGGTACCGCTCGCCGCCGTCGCACAGCAGCGTGACGATGCTGCCCTCCCGGCCCTGCCGGCGCAGCTCCGCGGCCAGCCGCAGCGCGCCCCACAGGTTGGTGCCGGTGGAGCCGCCGACCGACCGGCCGGTGACGCGGGAGCAGAACCGCATCGCCGCGATCGAAGCGGCGTCCGGTACGGCGATCATCCGGTCCACCACGCTCGGGACGAAGCTCGGCTCCACCCGGGGCCGCCCGATGCCCTCGATCCGCGACGGCATCCCGGTGGTGTAGTCGGCCTGCCCGGTCTCGTACGACGGGAAGAACGCGGAGTTCTCCGGGTCGACCACCGCCACCTGTGTCGCGTGCCGCTGGTAGCGGACGTAGCGGCCGATGGTGGCCGACGTACCCCCGGTGCCGGCGCCGACCACGACCCAGGCCGGCACCGGGAAGCGCTCCCGGGCCATCTGCTCGAAGATCGACTCGGCGATGTTGTTGTTGCCCCGCCAGTCGGTGGCCCGCTCGGCGTAGGTGAACTGGTCCATGTAGTGGCCGCCGGTCTCCTCGGCCAGCCGGCGCGCCTCGTCGTAGATCTCCGGCGGGCGCTCGACGAAGTGGCAGCGGCCGCCGTGGAACTCGATCAGCTCGACCTTCTCCTTGCTGGTCGAGGCCGGCATCACCGCGATGAACGGCAGGCCGAGCAGCCGGGCGAAGTACGCCTCGCTGACCGCGGTCGAGCCGCTGGACGCCTCGATCACCGTCGTACCCTCGGAGATCCAGCCGTTGCACAGCGCGTAGAGGAACAGCGACCGGGCCAGCCGGTGCTTCAGCGACCCGGTCGGGTGCACCGACTCGTCCTTCAGGTAGAGGTCGACGCCGCACACCCCCGGCATCGGGAAGACGTGCAGGTGCGTGTCCGCGCTGCGGTTCGCGTCCGCGTCGACGATCCGGATCGCCTCCGACACCCACGCCCGCGTCTCCGGACTGCCATGGTCGATCTCCTCACAACTCATGCCGCCGAGCGTAGTTTGAGTAGATCTACGCTGATCCCCCGGGCGGGTCCCGCCCAGGCTGGTCGGTATGACGACGCTGATGGTGCCGATGGGCCCGGTCGAGTTCAGTCCGGCCGACGTCGCGCTCATCCTGGCCGTGCTCGCCGTGCTGTCCATACTCGCCTGCCTGCCGGTGAGCGTGCCGCTCGCCCTGTACGGCGCCCGCCGGGCGCGGCGGACCGGTGGTTCGGAGTTCCTCAACGGCGCCTGGTACTGGCTGGTCGGAACAGCGCTGACGCTCGGCGTCGCGTGGTTCGGGCACCGGGGCGGGCTGCCGGTGCCCTTGATGCTGGTGGTTTCCTGGCTGACAGGCGGCGTACTGGTCGCCGTCCTGGCGTGCACGCGGGAGGATGGTCCGGGTCCGCGTGGACCTCGGGACGTCTAGGTTGGCCGGACGACATCGATGCGCTGGGGGCGTGACATGACCGATCAGAACAGCGGCGACCGGCCGACACGGCACCGGGTCACGCTGACCGACATCAGCTCCCGGGCCTGGGAGCACCCGGCCGACCGGGGCGCGCTGGTCGCGCTGCGGCAGCTGCGCGGGTTCGACTACGTGCTGCGCAAGTTGTCCGGGCTGATCAACGAGCGCGCCTTCCGCCTGCAGTTCCTGGGCTCGGCGATCCGGGTCGACGAGCGGCAGTTCCCCCGCGTGCACCGGCTCTACACCGAGGCCGCGACGACGCTGGACGTCCGCGAGCTGCCGGAGCTCTACATCACGAACTTCCCGCTGTGGAACGCGACCACGATCGGCATGGACAAGCCGTTCATCGTGCTCAACTCCGCGCTGCTCGACGGGCTCGACGAGGAGGAGACCCGGTTCGTGCTCGGCCACGAGCTGGGCCACGCGCAGAGCGGGCACGCGCTGTACCAGTCGCTGCTGTTCTGGCTGATGCGGCTGACCGGCGCGCTGTCCTGGCTGCCGATCGGCGCCCTCGGGCTGCGCGCGATCATCGCCGGCCTGCACGAATGGTCCCGCAAGGCCGAGCTGTCCGGCGACCGCGCCGGCCTGCTCGCCGTACAGGACCCCGCGGTCGCACTGCGGGTGCAGATGAAGATGGCCAGCGGCGGCAAGCTCGAGGAGCTCGACACCACCGCGTTCCTGGCCCAGGGCACCGAGTACGAGTCGGCCGGCGACCTGCGCGACAGCGTGCTCAAGCTGCTGCTGCTCGAGGCCCGCAGCCACCCGCTGAACGTGGTCCGCGCGCACGAGCTGCGCCGCTGGGTCGACGACGGCGACTACACCGCGATCGTGTCCGGCAACTACGCGCGCCGCCAGGACGACGCGAGCGCGTCGATGTCGCAGGAGGCGAAGAACGCGGCCAAGTCGTACGCCGACGCCTTCAACCGCTCGCAGGACCCGCTGATGAAGGTGCTCCGCGACCTCGGCGACAACGCCGGCAACGTTCGCGACTGGCTCACCTCCAAGTGGCCCCCGCGCAACACCGGCGGGTCAGCCGGCTCCGACTGAGGCAGCGTCCGGGAGACCTCGTGCCGCCGGGTGGCAGTGAGTTTCCCGGACCTCAGACCGCGACCACCCGAATCTCGGTGCCGAGATGCACCGCGATCCGCGTCAGATCGTCGACGTCACTGGTCACCACCGCGTGCGGGCCGGGGCTCTGATCGACGCACGCCGCGATGTGCGCGTCCGCGACGGACACGGCAAGACCACGCGAGACCTCGGCCGCTCGGTCGGCCGCCGTCGTGTCCAGCGCGACGTCGTCGACGCGCAACCTGTTGATCGCCGCGGTCCGCGCGGTGCGCCTGATCCAGCCGGCCTCTACGCGGACGGCGGTCGGCACGACGAGACGAGCGGTACCGGACCGCCGGCTGTTGCGAGCGGCCACTGCCTCGATCAGCGCCATCACGCGCCGATGCTTGCGATGGGCGGGATCGGTCAACGCCTGCACGGCCTCGTTGTCGAGAACGACCGTGCGCACCTGGTTCACGCGGCGGCCGCGAGACCCGCGGCGTAGATCAGCACGTCGTCCGGCGTCGGCTCGTCCTTGATCGCGGTGACCGCGTCCGCCGCCCTGCGGATGAGCGCGGGGTCGTGGGCCAGCGGATTGCCGTCGAGCTCGGCTGTGGCGAGCGCGACCTCTGCCAGGTCTGGCCGCGCACCGGGGTGCTCGCGGTAGTGCGCCTCCAGCACCGCCCGCTGAGCGAACGCCTCGAGAACGTCCCGCAGACCTCGGACCGTCACCTCGGTCGTGGTTGCGGCCAGACCGAGCTCGGTCGCCACGACGGCGGCGTCGCGCAGGCTGCTCGGCAGCCGCACGGACGTCCCGGCGGTGTCACCGGCCGGCGCGTCGAGCAGGTCGAGAAATCGTTTCAGCCTGCGGTCCATACCACGAATGTAACACGGTATGTACCACACCCGAGCTCGTTGTCCACAGACAGGCGACGGCCCGGCCGGGAGGTACCGGCCGGGCCGTGCGTCGTACGGGGGTGCGGTGATCAGCCGACGTGGACGGGGCCGTTGGAGTCGGCGGCGACGTCCTCGTGCCTGATCGCCAGGCCGAACAGCGTCACCGCCGCCGCGCCCAGGATCATCGCGCCCGCCACCAGGAACGCCCGGGTGAACCCGTGCGTGGTGGCGATGGCGGTCAGCTGCTGGGTCAGCTGCTTCAGCTGGTCGGGTGTCGCGCCCTCCGCGGCGGCCTCTGCGAGCTTCGGCTGCAGCGAGTCGAACTTCGAGCTGATCGCGTTCGTCGAGACCGTCGTCAGCGTGGCCAGGCCGACCGCGCCGCCGATCTGCTGCATCGTGTTCAGCACCGCCGAGCCGACACCGGAGTCCTCCTTCGCGACCCCGCTGACCGCGGTCAGGGTGAGCGGCACGAAGACCAGGCCCATGCCGATCGCCTGCACGATGATCCACGGCAGGATGCCGGTCAGGTACGTCGACTGCACGTCGATGTTGCTGTAACCCCACATCCCGAACGCCATCAGCAGCGTGCCGGCCCCGGCGATCCAGCGCGGGTCGACCCGCGACATCAGCGTCGAGGCGATCTGCGCCGCGACCACGATGCCGAAGCTGAACGGCAGGAACGCGAAACCGGTCTTCAGCGGGCTGTACCCGAGCACCGACTGGATGTAGATGCCGATGAAGTAGAACATCGCGAACATCGCCGCGGCGACCACGAGCATCACCACGAAGCTCACGGCGCGGGTCCGGTTCGCCAGGATCCGGAACGGCAGCAGCGCGTGCCGCGACCGCGCCTCGATCAGCAGGAACAGCGCCACCAGCGCGAGGCCGCCGCCGATGAAGCCCCAGGTCCAGGCGCTCTCCCAGCCGCCCGACGAGGTGATCCGCTCCCACAGCGAGGCACCCGCCTCGATCGGCTTGTTCGGGTTCGCCGCGTGCGTGAGGCCGTAGACCAGCGAGGTCAGGCCGACCGTACCGGTGATGGCGCCGGCCAGGTCGAACTTGCCCTTCTGCCGGGCCGACTCCCCCAGGAAGTACAGCGCCGCGACCGCGACCGCGATGCCGATCGGGGTGTTGATGAAGAACGTCCACCGCCACGAGGCCTCGGTGAGCGCGCCGCCCAGGATCAGGCCGACGGCGGCACCGGCGCCCGACATCGCGGCGTACACGGCCATCGCGCGGTTGCGCTGCGGGCCGGCCGGGAACGTGGTGGTGATCAGCGCCAGCGCGTTCGGCGACGCGGCGGCAGCGCCGACGCCCTGCAGCACCCGGCTGAGCAGCAGCAGGCTCTCGCTCTGCGCGATGCCGCCCATGAACGAGGCGACGCCGAACAGCACGACACCGAACATGAACACCTTGCGCCGGCCGAGGATGTCACCTATCCGGCCACCGAGCAGCAGCAGGCCGCCGAAGGCCAGCGCGTACGCGTTGACCACCCACGGCAGGTCCGCGTTGCTGAAGCCGAGGTCGACCTTCACGCTCGGCAGCGCGATGTTCACGATGGTGGCGTCGAGCACGACCATCAGCTGGGCCATCGAGATCAGCGCGAGCGCGATCCCGAGGTGCCGGTGACCGTGGCCACCGTCGTGGGCGGTGTCGTCCACGCCGTCGGAGCGTGCGACGTCCACCGTCGTGGTGTCGTCAGACATTCGTGATCCCCTCTGAATCGTTGACTGCCGAGCCGCCCTGGGCGGCGGGCAGGATGACCTTGTCGATGACCCGTTCGATGAAGGCGCTGTCGACGGGCTGGCCGAGGATGAGCGTGCGGTGGATCGCGATCGCCGGCAGCGCGTGCATCAGCAGGTCGAGGTCGACGTCGTCGGCGAGCTCGCCTCGCTCGGACGCGCGGCCGAAGACCCTGACGAGCAGGTCCAGCCGCGGGCCGAGGAACCGCTCCTTGAAGGCGTCCTGCAGGTCCGTGTCGCGGTGCAGCGCGGTCAGCAGGCCGGCGATCACCGAGATCGGCAGGTCGTCGGTCAGCCCCCCGTCACCACACGACAGCGCGATCAGGTCACCGCGCAGCGACCCGGTGTCGACGTCGGCCGGCGTCGGGCAGCCCTTCGCCCGCGACACCGCGTCCACGACGAGCTCGGCCTTCGACGACCAGCGCCGGTACAGCGTCGCCTTGCTGGCCTTGGACGCGGTCGCGACCGCGTCCATCGTCAGCCGGTCGTACCCGAGCTCGACGAGCGCGCCGATCGTCGCGACGAGGATCTCCTCCTCGCGATCGCCTGCAACGCGCGGTCGCACCCGGTGCGCGGGAATGGTGTCGGTCATCTCGCCTCGAAAACTCTCCGTCACCGTGTCGGCACACGGATGAAACGAAACGGTTTCGTTTCAAGGTAAGACGGTACGCCGACCTGGGGCGGGGCGCAAACGAATAACCCAGGTGACCTTGCTCACCACGACCGGACGTGAACTTGCCTGAGCGCACAACTATTTCGTAGCGTCTCCGGCGAGGTAAGCCTTACCTAAGAACACGTCCCGTCTTGGAGTGCTCGTGCTGACATCCGCCCAGGTCACCTTCGTCCTGCACCTCGGCCTGGGCGTGCTCCTCGTGCACGCCTACGCCGGCGGCCTGGCCACCCTGCTGCGTCCCGTCGCCACCGCCGGGGCGCGCACCGTCCGGCTGGTCTCGACCGCAGGCCTCGCGGCGGTTGCCTGGATCACCGTCGTCACCGGCACCTGGCTGGTCTACCCGGGTTACCGCGCCAAACCCCAGCCCGGGGCCGATCTCGTCGCCTACCCGCGCTCCGCGCTGCTGGCCGACGAGCGCACCGCCGTGTGGCACCACTTCGGCATGGAGTGGAAGGAGCACGTCGGCTGGCTCGTGCCCTTCCTCGCCACCGCTGTGGCCTACCTCGTCATCCGGCACCGCGAGCGGGTCGACCGCGACCCGCGGCTCCGCCGCCTGGTCGCCGCCTTGTTCGTCATCTCGCTGGCAGCCTCCGTCGTCGCCGCCGGTCTCGGCGCCGTGATCAACGCGGTCGCACCCAACCAGTTCCTCGACCACTGACCTCCGGGAGGCCCACGGTGACCACACTCGACGTACCCCACCCAGCTTCCACGCACGATACCGACAGGCCCGCGCCGGCGCCGCAGGCTCACAGCGATGCTGCGCGCTGGTCCGGGGACGTCGCTGCCGCGCTGATCTCGGCAGGCCTGGGCAGCACCGCCTTCGGGCTCGCCGTTGTGTTCGCCGAGCACAGCAGGTCCGTCAAGGCGGCGCTGACCCTGCACGACGGAGCCGGACCGCTGTCTGGCAAGGCGGCCGCGGGCACGGCGGTCTTCCTGCTCGCCTGGGTGCTCCTGCACATCGCGCTGCGGACGCGCACCGTTCCGGCCAGGCTGACAACCTGGCTCACGCTGACGACGCTCGCCCTCGGGCTCTTGCTGACCTTCCCGCCGCTGTACCAACTCGCCGGGCACTGAGTCGCTCCGGCGCGTGATCGGCCGGTTGCGGTTGTCAGGGCAACGAGCGTGTCAGGTCAGTCGTCGTCCTCGGCGCGGCGGGACTCCTCGATCCGGCGCGTGATCCGGCCGGCGCGGTCCTCGATGGTGCCGGCCAGGCGGTCGCGGGCCGAGCGCAGCACGAAGGGCGACGCGATCGCGGACGCGATCAGCGCCAGCAGCAGGATCGGGAAGATCGACAGCCGGCTGTGCAGGGCGACCCACAGGATCCCGAAGGCCGCGGCGAACAGGACCAGCCGCAGGCCCGTGTAGACGGCGAACGCACGCATCAGCTCACGCCGGCGTACGAGTGCATGCCGGAGATGAACAGGTTCACCCCGACGAAGTCGAACAGGAACGCGCCCCAGCCGAGCAGCGCGATCACCGCGGCCCGGCGGCCCCGCCAGCCGGCCGTGGCCCGCGCGTGCAGGTAGGCCGCGTAGATGATCCAGGTGACCAGCGCCCAGATCTCCTTGGCGTCCCAGCCCCAGTACCGGCCCCAGGCGTACTCGGCCCAGATCGGCCCGGCGACCAGCACGCCGAACGTCCACACCGGGAACGCGAACGCGTGCACCTTGTACGCCAGCGCGTCCATCGCCGCCGACCCCGGCAGCCGGCTCAGCGCCGCCGACGTCGTCCCGTTGCGCTCCGCGCGCTCCTTCACCAGGTAGAGCACCGAGATCAGCGCGCCGACCGTGAACGCGCCGCCGGCGATCGCGGCGGCGGACACGTGGATGACCATCCAGTACGAGTGCAGCGCCGGCACCAGCGGCCCGGCCGGGGTGTACAGCTTGAGCACCGCCAGACCGAGCGTCGCCGCCACCACCGCGACGACCCCGACGCCCAGCCACTGCAGCTTGTAGCGCCGGACCCCGAACAGGTAGATCGCGACCACCGCCAGCGACGTGGTGATCGAGAACTCGTACATGTTGCCCCACGGCACCCGGCTCGCCGCCAGCCCGCGGGTCACCACACCGACCGCGTGCAGCACGAACGCCAGCCCGGTCAGCATCAGCCCGATCCGGCTGGCCGCCTCGGATCGCGACGATCCGGTACGACGCACCGCCGGCGGCGTCTCCCCGGCCTGTGCCGGACCGGCCATCTCGGGACCGCCCGCGCCCACCAGCACCGCCGGGGTGTTGCTGGGTGCGGCAACCCGGTTGCCCGCCCACTCGACGGCGTGCGCGACCAGCGCCAGCGTGTAGACGACCGTCGCGGTCGGGATGGTGAGGTTGGAGAGGTTGGCCAACGTCTCCGGACTCATGCCTGCTCCTGCTCTCGTGCGGCTTGCGCGTCTGGGGCGGTCGGGGGTTCTCGCAGCGCCTGCGCGAGCGACTCGACCTCGGTCGCCAGGCCGTGCCCGGCGCCGTGGTCGGCGCTCCGGTCCAGCCCGGCGACCTCGACCACGGTACGCCCGCCCACGCTCGCCACCCGCACCCAGGTCCGCCGCGGCCGGATGAACAGCGACGCCATCAGCCCGGCGATCGCGAGCAGGATGCCGCCGAGCGCGAGGCTCGTGCCCGGGGTGTGGCTGACCTGCAGCTTCACCCAGCGGTCGTACGAGTCGAACGTGACGGTGCCGCGGCCGTCGGGCAGCTTGAACGACTGCCCCGGCTGCAGCGAGAACCGCAGCTTGTCACCCTTGCCGTCGCCGAACTGGGTCAGCACCGACTTGTCGAGCTGGTACACCGACTGCGGCCGGCCGGTCTCCGCGACCGGCTTGCCGTGGTACGCCGTCATCACGAGCACCGGGTTCAGGGCGTCCGGGAACACCGACACCGGCCCGCGTACGTCGTCCATGACCGCGGTCGGCAGGAAGAACCCCTCCAGGCCGAGCGACTCCGGCCGCGCGTCCGGCGCCTTCACGACACCGAACGAGGCGAAGTTGCCGTCCTGCGGCAGGAACGGCGCCGGCCCGGAGAAGGCCACGTCGCCGTTGCCGTCGCGAACCGTGATCCGCGGCGCGTACCCGTGCCCGAGCAGGTGCACCATCGTGCCGCCGACCTCGAGCGGGTGGTTGACCCGCAGGTCGTACGACCGCTCCGGCTGGTCGGGCGCCGTCTGGTAGGTGATGGGCGCGTCGAACTCCCGCGCGGCACCGCGCTGCGGGCCCGAGGTCTCGAACTTCGCGGTGAAGTCCCGCACCGTCAGCGAGAACGGCGGTAGGTCGTCCGGCGAGAACACCCGGCCCGGCGTGAAGTCGTCGTACTGCGCGATCGAGTTCGAGAAACCGTTGCCCACGACAACGAGCACGGTGCCGCGGTACCCGAACAGCGACCCCCACGCGACGCCGACGAGTACCACCAGCAGCGCGAAGTGGAACAGCAGGTTCCCGGCCTCGCGCAGGTAACCGCGCTCGGCGCCCAGCGCCCCGTCGTACTCCTCGATCCTGAACCGCCTGGCGCGCAGGGCGTCCCGCGCGCGCTCGAGCACGTCGTCGCCCGAGGCATCGGTCTCGAAGCGCGCGTAGCCGGGCAGCCGGTCGAGGTTGCGCGGCGGCCGCGGCGGGCGGGCCCGGACGGCCTTCAGGTACGTCGCCAGCCGCGGCACCACGCACCCGACCAGCGACACGAACAGCAGCAGGTAGATCGCCGAGAACCACGGCGACCGGTAGACGTCGAACAGCCCGAGCCGGTCGTACCACCTCCCCAGCGCCGGGTGCGCCGCAGTGAAGTCGGCGACCTTGACCGGGTCGATCGCGGTCTGCGGCACCAGCGATCCCGGCACCGCGCCGAGCGCCAGCAGGAACAGCAGCACCAGTGCGGTCCGCATCGAGGTCAGCTGGCGCCACGCCCAGCGGGCCAGCCCGGCCGAGCCGATCTCCGGCGCCGGCGGGCGCTTGACCTCCTGGTCGACTGCCACTTCACACCACCGTCACGAAGTCGCTGACCCAGTTCCGCAGGGCCGCGGTCAGGTCCTCCCACACACCGGTGACGAGCAGTACGCCGACCGCCACCAGCATCACGCCGCCGATCCGCATCACCAGCAGCTGGTGGCGCCGTACCCAGGCCACCGCGCCGAGCATCCGCCGGAACGCCAGAGCGGCAAGGATGAACGGCACCCCCAACCCGAGGCTGTAGACCACGGCCAGCACCGCACCACGCCCGACACCGCCCTCGTTGGCGGCAAGCGTCAGCACCGCACCGAGGGTCGGCCCGATGCACGGCGTCCAGCCGAGCCCGAAGACCATG
>DASXRB010000469.1:0-4480 GCA_036506875.1 Kribbellaceae bacterium
GACACCATGCTCCGCGAGCGGGCCGCCCTTGCCCAGCAGCTCACCGCGCAGGGCGTCGGACCACGCGAGGTGGTGCGCCGGGTCGAGGCGACCGGCGTGTCGGCCAAACTCACGACGCCGTCCGGCCAGCAGTTCGGCAACGCCTCACCACCGGCGTCGATGCCGACGCGCCGCCGCAACGGCGTGTCGCGACTGGGCTCGACCACGGTGCTGGAGCGCAAGCTGTCCGACGGGTCGCAGCTGCTGTTGCTGTCCGATGGCAACGAGGTGACCGCGGCACAGCAGCGGCTGCGCCGGCTGCTGGTCGGCGTCGGGCTGGCCGCGCTGGTGGTGGCAACCGTGGCACTCATCCTCGTCGTGCGGGTCGCGCTGGCGCCGCTGGACGCGATGACCGCCGTCGCGCAGTCCATCGCCCGCGGCGATCGCGGCCGGCGCCTGTCCCCTACCCGCGCCGACACCGAACTCGGCCGCACCGCCATCGCCTTCGACCAGATGGTGGACGCCCTCGAGGGCGCCGAACTGACCGCCAAGCGCGCCGAGGCGCAGGCCAGAGCCTCCGAGGGCCGCACCCGGCAGTTCGTCGCAGACGCCGCGCACGAGCTGCGCACACCGATCGCCGGCGTGCAGGCCGCCGCGGAGGCCGTGCTGCAGTCCGGCCCGACCGGCTCGGCCGAGGAGCGCGACCGGATGCACCTGCTGCTGGTCCGCGAGGCGCGGCGGGCCGGCCGCCTCGTGGAGGACCTGCTCGCGATGGCCCGCATCGATGCCGGCCTCGACCTGCACCCGTCCCTGACCGACATCACCACCCTGGCCAACGCCGAGGCCGAACGCACCCGCCTGCTCGCTCCGGAGGTCACCGTCAGCGTGGCGACGCCGGCCGGCCCGGTGATCGCTTTCGCCGACCCGGAGCGCATCGCCCAGATCCTGGCCAACCTGCTGGACAACGCGCGCCGCCACACCCCCGCCGACGGCTCGATCATCATCCGGGTGGCCCGCGCCGGCCCGTGGATCGAGACGTCCGTGGCCGACACCGGCCCTGGCGTGCCACGGCATGCCCATGAGCGCATCTTCGACCGCCTCGTCCGCCTCGACTCCGCCCGCACCGCCGACTCCGGCGGCGCCGGCCTCGGCCTCGCCATCGCCCGCGGCATTGCCCGTGCCCACGGCGGCGAGTTGCGCAGCGTCGATCCACCGGATGGCGCAGGCGCCCTGTTCATACTCACCCTGCCGGCGCCACCGCCGGCTGCCGACGCACCCACGTTCCCGATCTCGCCGTGAGGCCTCGTCCACCGCCGGCCGTAGCTAGCCCTCGGCGGGCAACTCCTCCGGCAGCGTCACCTTCTTGACGTACAGCAGCCGGTCGCTCGGCTCGATGGCGTCGACCGCCGGCGAGTCCACCCGGTACAGCCGGCCGCCGCGCACCACGCCGAGCACGATGTCGCCCAGGTGCCGGGGCGAGCCGCCGATCTCGGACGGCTCGACGTCCCGCTCGGCGATGGCGAAGCCGGCGTCCGGGGTGAGCAGGTCCTCCATCATCTCGACGACGGTGGGTGTCGTGGTGGCGAGCCCGAGCAGCCGGCCGGCGGTCTCGGAGGACACCACGACGGACCGCGCCCCGGACTGCCGCACCAGATGCACGTTCTCGGCCTCGCGGACGGAGGCGACGATGTCGGCCTGTGGGGCCAGCTCGCGCGCGGTCAGCGTGACCAGCACCGCGGTGTCGTCGCGGTTGACGGACACGATCACGGCACGGGCATCGGGCACCCCGGCGAGCCGCAGCACCTCGGAGCGGGTGCCGCTGCCGTGCACGGTGACCAGGCCCTGCGCCGAGGCGGACGACAGGGCGGCGGCGTCCCCGTCCACCACGACGACCGAGTCGGGCGGCACGCCATCGCCGAACAGCGCGGCAACCGCGGAGCGTCCCTTGGTGCCGTAGCCAACGACGACGACATGGTCGCGCACCTTCGACCTCCAGCGGTGGATCCGCAGCGCCTGCCTCGACCGGTCGGTGAGCAGCTCCAGTGTGGTGCCGATCAGGGCGATCAGAAACAGCACCCGCAGTGGGGTGATCACCAGGACGTTCGCCAGCCTGGCCGACTGGGACACCGGGGCGACGTCGCCGTACCCGGACGTGGTCAGCGACACGACGGCGTAGTAGATGCAGTCGAGCACGGACAGGCCGTCGTTGTTGACGTCGTGGTAGCCGCCGCGGTCGAGGTAGACCAGCAGGGTCGCGGCGGCCAGCGCGAGGAGCGCGGCGAGCGCCAGCCAGAGGATGGCCCGGACCGGACCCACCGAGCTGGCCGGCATCCGGATCACGCCGACCAGGGCCTGGTTCGGTCGCTCGGTGAGCCGCTCGACCACCTGGGGACGGCCGCGGATCACGACGCGATCACCGCACCCGGATCTGGTCGGCCCGCTCGCCGAGCAGCCGCCAGAGCACCGCGGTGGCCTCCGCGCCGGTGTGCAGCAGATCGATCGCCACCCGCTCGTTCGGCGCGTGGATCCGGTCGCCGGGCAGGCCGACGCCGAGGAAGGTCAGCGGCACGCCGAGCTCGGACTGGATGATGGCCTCGGGGCCGGAGCCGCCCTCTCTGGAGAACAGCACCTCGGTGCCGAACGCCGCGCCCATCGCGTCCAGGACGGCGACCGTCGCGGGGTGGTCGACATCGGAGCGGCACGGCGGCACGCCCTCCGCGACGCGCACGTCGGCCTCGATGCCCTCCGGAGTGTGCGCCGCGACGAAATCGCGGACCGCGGCGGCTATCTTCGCGGGGACCTGGTCCGGCACCAGGCGGAAGGACAGCTTGGCCACGGCCTCGCGCGGCACGATGGTCTTGGAGCCGGGCCCCTGGTAGCCGCCGGCGATGCCGTTGACCTCGGCGGTCGGCCGCACCCAGATCCGCTCCAGCGTCGACCAGCCGGCCTCGCCGGTCGCCGCCCGGGACCCGCCGGCCGGTCCGGCCAGCCACGCCGCCTCGTCGAACGGCAGCTTGGCGAATGCCGCGCGCTCGGCTTCCGTCGGCTCCCGCACGTCGTCGTAGAAGCCGGGGATCCGGACTCGGCCCCTCTCGTCGTGCAGCGCGGCGACGAGCCTGGCCAGCGCGGTCGCGGGGTTCGGCACGGCACCGCCGAACGAACCGCTGTGCAGGTCGACGGATGGGCCACGGAACGTCACGTCCGCGCCGATCAGGCCGCGCATGCCCGTACAGATGCTCGGCGTGCCGCGCTCGAAGATCCCGGTGTCGGAGACCACCACGAGATCGCAGGCCAACTCCTCGCGGTGCGCCCGGAGCAGTTCGGCGATGTGCGGCGAGCCCGACTCCTCCTCGCCCTCGGCGAGCAGCTTCACGGTCACCGCCGGCGCGCTGCGGCGGGTCGCCGCCAGATGCGCACGCATGCCGAACAGGTGCAACGCGAGGTGTCCCTTGTCGTCGGACGCACCGCGGGCGAACAGCTCGTTGCCGATCACGACCGGCTCGAACGGCGGGCGCTCCCACTGCTCGAGCGGGTCGACCGGCTGCACGTCGTGGTGCCCGTACACCAGCACAGTCGGCGCGTCCGGGTCGTCGGACGGCCAGCACGCGTAGACCGCGGGCAACGCCGGCCCCTGGTCCCACACCTGCACGGTCGGCCAGCCGGCCGCGCGCAGCGCGTCCGCCAGCCAGCCGGCCGAGGCCGCCACGTCGCCGTGGTACGCCGGGTCCGCGCTGATCGACGGGATGCGCAGCCAGTCGGTGAGGGTTGCCAGGAGCTGGTCGGCGCCGGCCGCAACCTCGGCCCGTTCGCGGCTGGAGTCAACGGTGGTCACGCGGACCGAGCCTAGCCGGTGAGTCGGGCCCGGGTCGGCCTCGGCGGCGGCCGGACGGTGGCCGCGCTCAGAGCCCCACGTCCACCGGATCGCTCAGCTCGCTCTCGGGTCCTGACCACGACTGGAGTCGAGCGGTAACCGCGTAGCGCCAGCTGCCGGCCGGCACCGAGGTCTCGGTGCAGGTGGTGCCGGTGATCAGGCCGTCGCAGCCGGCGCCAACGGCCCTTGGTAGGCCAGTGTCGGCGTCGTAGGCGCCGACCTCGTAGCCCTCCACCGGCACCCCAGCAGTCTGCGTCCCCGACCAGTCGAGTACGACACTGTCGCCGAAAAATCCCGTGGTGTCCGCCGTCGGGGTGGCGGGCGTGGGCATGGTGAGCGCCGCCGCTCCGGCCGTCCCTTGTGCGCTGGCCGACCAGGCGGCGTCCGCGGTGCCGGTGAGCACAAGGGCGGCGGCGGCCGCGAGCAGCCACGCCACGGCCGCGGCGGCCGGCCGGCGGCGGCTCAACTCCGGCTCCTTCGGGCGGCCCGGATGGTGAAGCCGCCGAGCGCGACCAGCGCCAGCCCGGCTGCCGGCATCGAGCCGGCGGGCACGCCGATCGAGGCAAGCCCGGAGCTCTCGACGCTGACCAGAGTCGCGGAGAAGTGCGGCGGCCAGGTCGCTGCCTGGCA
>DASXRB010000470.1:0-1999 GCA_036506875.1 Kribbellaceae bacterium
TGACCCCGACCCCTCACCCCCGCGGCCGCCCTCCTGCGACGAATGAACGCACGTCGTAAGGGGGCGGGAGGTGACGCCGGACACTGACGGGCTGGAAGCGGCGGGCCTAGGCTGGCGAGCATGCTTGCTGCTTACGCTGCCAGGTTCGCGCCGCAGGACCCGCTGTCCGCGCTCGAGGTCGGGGAGCGGCCCGAGCCGGAGGTGCCGGACGGCTGGGTGACGGTGGACGTCAAGGCCGCCGCGCTGAACCACCACGACCTGTGGTCGCTCAAGGGTGTCGGGCTGTCCGAGGACAAGCTGCCGATGATCCTCGGCTGCGACGCGGCCGGCATCGATGCCGCCGGCAACGAGGTGGTCGTGCACGCGGTGATCTCCGACCCGTCCTGGCGCGGTGACGAGACGCTGGACCCGAAGCGGTCGCTGCTCAGCGAGAGGTACCAGGGCGCGCTCGCCCAGCGGGTCGCCGTACCCCGGCAGAACGTCGTACCGAAGCCGGCCGGGCTGTCGTTCGAGGAGGCGGCGTGCCTGCCGACGGCGTGGCTCACGGCGTACCGGATGCTGTTCACCCAGTCGGGCCTCAAGCCGGGCGACACGGTGCTGGTGCAGGGCGCCGGCGGCGGGGTCGCGACGGCGCTGATCACGCTGGCGCGGGCGGCCGGGTTCCGGGTCTGGGCGACCAGCCGGGACGAGGGCAAGCGCGCCCGGGCGGTCGAGATCGGCGCGCACCAGGCGTTCGAGTCCGGCGCGCGGCTGCCGGAGCGGGTCGACGCCGTGATGGAGACCGTCGGCGAGGCGACCTGGGCGCACTCGCTGAAGTCGCTGCGGCCCGGGGGCGTGGTGGTGATCTCCGGCGCGACCAGCGGCCAGGCGCCGAAGTCGGCCGAGCTGAACCGGATCTTCTTCCTGCAGCTGCAGGTCCGCGGCTCGACGATGGGCACCCGGACCGAGCTGGCCGAGCTGCTGTCGTTCATCGACGTGGCCGGCGTCAGGCCGCACATCGACCAGGTGCTGCCGCTGGCCAAGGCCCGTGACGGATTCGCCGCGATGAACGCCGGTGACGTCTTCGGCAAAATCGTCTTCACTGTGTGAGTGGACTTCGTCGTACGACGTGCCGCCGTGGCCGACGCCGAGGCCGCGGCCTGGTGCCACCTGACCTGCTGGCAGGAGGGGTACGACGGAATCGTCGACCCGGTCCGGCTGGCCGAGATGACCAGTGCCACCGACCGGTGGGTCGAGCGCTGGCGGACGGCGGTCGAGGACGGCGCGGAGCGGTGGATCGCGCTCCATCCGGACGGTGACGACGCGCCGCTCGGCGACCGGGTGGTCGGGTTCGCGGCGCCGGGGATCACCCGGGACGAGGACGCGCGCTACCCGCTGGAGCTGTACGCGATCTACGTCCGCAGGCCATGGTGGGGGACCGGGCTCGCGGACCGGCTGCTGGACGTTGCCATCGGCAACCAGCCGGCCAGCCTGTGGGTGTTCGAGACGAACGCGCGGGCGCGGGCGTTCTACGCCAGGCACGGTTTCGTGGCCGACGGTGCACGCAAGGAGCGGTTCGGCGTGCCGGAGATCCGGATGATTCGGTAGCGCGGCGCTGTGACAGGTCGTCGTACGTCGTATCACACGCGTAACATCCGTGACCCACGAAGGCAACGACGTTCCCGCAGGCTGTCGCCCATGAGGAGACCGATGCTGACGGTGATCGTCGATCCGGCCGACCGCTGGATGGACCGGGCCGCATGTGTGGGGCAGGCACCGGCGTACGACGAGACCGCGGAAGCCTGGCAGCAGCGCCGAGCGGCGGCTGTCTGCCTCACGCAGTGCCCGGTGGTGGACGACTGCCGCGCGTGGGCCCGTCGGACCGGATTCACGGGTACGGCGGCCGGCGAGCGCTGGTTGTACGGGCGCCGGCGCGGCCGGCCGGGACCGGTGCCGAGCAAGAAGGCTTCGTAGGTCCTTCGTAGAGCCGCGGCGCCGGCGACGTCGTGTCGCCGGCCTT
>DASXRB010000471.1:0-3989 GCA_036506875.1 Kribbellaceae bacterium
CTCGGCCACCGCGCAGAACCACGACCGGCGCGCCTGCTTGCTCGCCTCGAACGCCCACGCGCGCCACTTCGCCACCGTCTTCGCCGACCGCTCCGGGTTGGCCCGGAACTGGCTGCGTTCCGCGTTCCACGGCACCACCAGGTCGGCCCCGACCTCGGTCAGCATCTCGACCGCGAGCTCGGCCCGCTCACCCTTCGGCACAGCCTGTACGACGACCAGCCGCGGCCGCGGTGCCGGCACCTGGCCGCGACTGTCGACCGCCACGGTGATCCCGCCCTTGGACGCGGCGGCCACCGAGCCCTCGGCGTACGAACCCTTCCCGTCCGTCAGCCGCACCCGCTCCCCCGGCCCGATCCGCCGCACGACGCTCGCGTGCCTGCCCTCGGCCCCGTCCAGCGTGATCTCGTCTCCATCGAGATCAGCTGAGAAGAACACCGGAACGCCCATCAGAACCTCCCCGCCGCGTCACATCCCACGCGATGACGGTCGGGGCAGAGGGGCACCCGTGGAACCACACGGCCGTGCGTGGCTAGTGCGCGCCGAAGGCGTCGCGGAGGCGGCCGAAGACGGACTTGGGGGCGGTGGGCTGGATCTGGCCTTCCGGCTGCTCCTCGTCGCGCAGGGCGGCGAGCTGCCGGAGCAGCTCGGCCTGCTGGTCGTCCAGCCTGGACGGGGTCTCGACGACGACCCGGACGATCAGGTCACCGCGGCCGCTGTGCCGCAGCTGCGGGACGCCCCGGCCGGTCACGACGTGCTCGGTACCGGACTGGGTGCCGGGCCGGATGTGGACCGGGACCGTGTCGCCGTCCAGGGTCGGCAGATCGATGTGGGTGCCGAGGGCGGCCGCGGTCATCGGGAGCGTGACCGTGCAGAGCAGGTCGTCGCCGGACCGGGTGAAGATCTCGTGCGGCTCCACCTCGAGCTCGACGAACAGGTCGCCGGGCGGGCCGCCGCCGGGTCCGACCTCGCCCTGGCCGGACAGCTGGACCCGGATGCCGTTGTCCATCCCCGACGGGATCTTGACCGAGACGGTGCGGCGGGACCGGACCCGGCCGTCGCCGGAGCACTCGGTGCACGGCGACGGGATCGTCGTACCGAACCCGCGGCAGTGCGGGCACGGCCGCATGGTGCGCACCTCGCCCAGGAACGAGCGCTGGGTGTGGGTCACCTCGCCGCGGCCGTGGCAGATCTCGCAGGTCACCGGCCTCGACCCGGCCGCGGCACCCGAGCCGCTGCAGGTCGGGCAGACGACCGCGGTGTCGACCTTGATCTCGCGAGTGGTGCCGAACGCCGCCTCGGCGAGGGTGATCCGCAGCGGGATCAGCGCGTCCTGGCCACGCCGGACCCGGGGCCGCGGGCCGCGCGCGTTCGGACCGGTCTGGCCGAAGAACGCGTCCATGATGTCGGTGAACGTGAACGCCTGCCCGAAGCCGCCACCCGGGCCGGCGCCGCCGCCACTGGCGAGCGGGTCGCCGCCGAGGTCGTAGATCTGCCGCTTCTGCGGGTCGCTGAGCACCTGGAACGCGCGACCGATCTCCTTGAAGCGCTCATGCGCGTCGTCGGAGTCGTTCACGTCCGGGTGGTACTGCCGCGCGAGCTTGCGGTACGCCTTCTTGATCTCGTCGGCCGAGGCGTCACGGCTGACGCCGAGGATCTGGTAGTAGTCGCTACTCATACTTCTCTCATGACTCGGCCAGGATCTGGCTGACGTATCGGGCGATGGCGCGGACGGCACCCATGGTGCTCGGGTAGTCCATGTGGGTCGGGCCGACGATGCCGAGCGTGGCCAGCGACTCGGTCATCGAGCCGTAGCCGGTGGACACCACGGAGGTGGTGGCCAGCTCCTGGATCGGGTTCTCGTGCCCGATCCGCACCGTCAGGGTGCGCGGGTGGGTTGCCTCGCCGAGCAGCCGGAGCAGGATGACGTGCTCCTCCAGCGCCTCCAGCACCGGCTTGACGTCACGCTCGAAGTCGTCGCCGTACCGGGTCAGGTTGGCCGCGCCGCCGACCGCGATCCGCTGCTCGCCGTCACCGGCGAACGTCTCCAGCAGGGTGCTCACCACTGCCGCGACCAGATGCCGGTCGTCCGGCGGGAACGTGTCCGCGAGGCCCGCCAGGGTGGTCGCCGCCTCGGTCAGCCGCTGCCCGGCCAGCGCGGCGTTGAGCCGCGCCCGCAGGTCGCCGACCAGCGTCTCGGAGATGTCCTGGGCCGCCTCGACGATGCGCTGCTCGATCCGCCCGGTGCTGGTGATCAGCACCAGCAGCATCCGGCGCGCCGACAGCGTCACCACCTCGACGTGCCGGACCGTGGACCTGATCAGGGTCGGGTACTGCACGATCGCGACCTGGCGGGTGATCTGCGCGAGCAGCCGGACGGTGCGTCGTACGACGTCGTCGAGGTCGACCGCGCCGGCCAGGAACGTCGAGATCGCCCGCTTCTCCGCGGCACTCAGCGGCTTGACCGTGCTGAGCTTGTCGACGAACAGCCGGTAGCCCGCGTCGGTCGGGATCCGGCCGGCGCTGGTATGCGGCTGGGTGATGTACCCCTCCTCCTCCAGCGCGGCCATGTCGTTGCGGACCGTCGCCGGGGAGACGCCGAGGTTGTGCCGGTCCACGAGCGTCTTCGAGCCGACCGGCTCGTGCGTCGCCACGTAGTCCTCCACGATGGCGCGCAGGACCTCGAGCTTGCGATCGTCGAGCATCAGGCGCCACCTTCTCTCGTTCGCCGGGCCTCACCGGGGTCTCCACAGCGTCCACTGGCACTCCAGCCGACTGAGTGCCAGTCTACCGAGCCCGGCCCACCACGGCGGACTACAGCACCGTACGTACCCGAGCACCACACCGACTGCGCGGCCGCCGTCGGCTGCCTGCTCGCCGACTCGTCCGGTCTACATGACCCGCGTAGGGCGGCGACCGGCGCGCGCACATAATGGCGCGGTGACGACGAGCGCTGGGTGGACCGAGGTCGGCGACCGCTGCTGGGTGGGGCGGTACGACGAGTGGGACGTCAACGCCGGCGTGGTCGCCGGCTCGGACGGCCTGCTGGTGATCGACACCCGCGGCACGCTGCGGCAGGGCGCGGAGCTGCTCGACGACGTACGACGCCTCAGCCCGGCGCCGGTGCGGTTCGTCGTGAACACACACCTGCACTTCGACCACACCTTCGGCAACCAGGCCTTCGCCGACGCGGGCGGCGTGATCCACGCGCACGAGAACGCGGTCGCCGGGATGCTGGAGCGCGCCGAGTGGATCAAGCGGCAGGCCGCCGCCGGCGAGCTCGACGGCGTCGACGACCAGAGGACGCTGCGGGACCTCATCGGCACCCCGCTGGTGCCGGCGACCGAGACGTTCGCGGTGGCCCGGGTGATCGACCTCGGCGACCGCCAGGTCGAGCTGCTGCACCTGGGCAACGGTCACACCGACGGCGACGTGGTGGCGGTGGTGTCCGACGCCGGCGTGGTCTACGCCGGGGACCTGATCGAGGAGTCGGCGCATCCGGCGTACGGGAACGACTGCTTCCCGCTGGAGTGGCCGGACACCGCGGACCGGCTGGCCGGGCTGCTCGGCGAGGCGGCGCGGGTCGTACCGGGGCACGGCGTGGTGGTGGACCGCGCGTTCGTGGAGGACCAGAAGGCCGACCTCGGCACGGTCGCCAACACGATCTCCGGACTGCACCACAGCGGGGTGTCGCTGGAGGACGCGCTGCGGCACGACGAGGACTGGCCGTACCCGGTCGCGGACCTCGCGGACGCGATCCGCCGCGGCTACGCACAGCTCGGCGGCGTCCGCAAGACACTGCCGCTGCTGGGAAGCTGACGGTTAGCCGTTGACACCCTGACCGGCCATCCCTCACGTTGATCCGGAATGCTTTCCACGGCTTCCGATTGGGGTGGTTCGTGATGAGTGAGGCAACGGCGGTGCCCGGGGCTGTCTCGACCGGGCAGGTGGTTCATCCGGACGGACGGGTCGAGCTGAGCGACCCGGAGTCC
>DASXRB010000472.1:0-2680 GCA_036506875.1 Kribbellaceae bacterium
GCGAACGCCGCCGCGGACGGCTCGAAGCCGGGCACGGTCCGCCAGAACAGCAGCTGGCTGTACACCGGGTTCTCCACGCACCAGCGGCAGAACGCGGTGATGGCCACCTCGCGCTCCTTGGCGGGGTCGGTCACGGTCGCCCGGGCGGTGCGCTGCGCGGCGAGGACGCCCTCGGCGCCGCGCTGGAAGAGCGCGTCGTAGATCGCCGTCTTGGAACCGAAGTACTGGTACAGCGACGGGGGTTGCATCCCCACCCGCCGGGCCACTGCCGACAGGCTCAGCGCCGCGACACCTTCGGACGCCATGAGCTCCAGCGCCACGTCCAGGATCTCGTCGATCGTCTCCTGCCGCCGCCGGCTCCGCCGATCGACCTCAGCCGTCTTCATGCCATGAGGAAACCCTAATGCCATTAGGTTTGTCAATAGGTCATCGAGCGGCCGGCTGCCGTCAGGTGCGCAGCACGACGTAAGCGGCCAGCAGCGACCCCAGGGCCGCCGTGCCGTAGCAGCCCACGCTGATCACCGTGCTGAGCCGTTTGAGCCGCAGGCCGTCGTACAGGGTGTAGCGGAAGCGATGCGCCCAGTGGAACAGCGCGAGCACGCAGAGCCCGAGCAGGACGAGCTTCGTGACCGGGTTCCGCGCGACCGCGAGCAGGTGCGCCTGGTCGGGTGCCGACAGCAAGCCGAGCGGGATCGCGACGCCGAACAGGAACATCAGCACGGGGAACATCAGCGCGGTGACGGTGCCGCCGGCGCTGAACAGCAGCCAGGCGAACGGTTCCGGCGATCGGCGGCGCGTCATCGCAGCACCACCCAGGCGACGACCGCCGACAGCGCGGCGCACAGCGCGTAGTGCCCGGCCAGGATCGCGCGCGGTGGGACCCTGCGGCCGCGCAACCGCACCACCATGGCCTTCGGCGCGAGGCCGAACCAGGTCACCATGTGCAGCAGCACGAACAGGAACGAGACGATGTTGAGCACCAGCATCCACGCCTGGTCGCTGCGGTCCAGGAAGCGCTGGTAGGAGTCGCTGCCGCCGCCGACCGCGGACACCAGCATCAGAAGGTAGACGACGAACCACGCCACGAAGACGCTGCTGAGCTCGCGCAGTACGAACACGAGGTAGGAGCGCCGCTCGAGCCACCAGAACAGCGAGACGGGCCGCCGGTACGGACCGGCTGTGGAGCTCATCGCGCACCCCGCGGCAGCAGCAGGTCCTTGACCGCCTGGGTGGCGGCGGTGAGCTTGTACCGCTGGATCGCGCCGGCCGGGTCGACGTCCTTGGGGCAGACGGCACTGCACTCGCCGACGAACGTGCATGCCCAGACGCCTTCGTCGGACGACAGCACGTCTCGCCGGTCAGCCGCACCGTCGTCCCGCGAGTCCAGGTTGTAGCGCTGGGCCAGGGCGAGCGCCGCCGGGCCGACGAACTTGTCGTCGAGTGCGTAGACCGGGCAGGCCGCGTAGCACAG
Organism: Kribbellaceae bacterium; assembly: GCA_036506875.1. Taxonomy (GTDB): domain Bacteria; phylum Actinomycetota; class Actinomycetes; order Propionibacteriales; family Kribbellaceae; genus DASRHY01. The sequence continues at coordinate 1,472 of DASXRB010000472.1, forward strand.
CATGCAGTTGATGCACATGCTGTACTGCTTGTACTCGTCCAGCTCCTCGGGCGTCTGCAGGTACTCGCCCTCCTCGACCGGGCTCTGCTGGTCGCGCACCAGCCAGGGCTTGACCGTGGGCAGCTTGGACATGAAGTCGTCGATGTCGACCACGAGGTCGCGGATCACGGGGAAGTTGCGCAACGGCTCGATCCGCACCGGTCCCGGCGCGTAGTCGGTGAGGAAGGTCGCGCAGGTCAGTTTCGGGTCGCCGTTCACGGTCATCCCGCAGCTCCCGCAGATGCCCATCCGGCACGACCAGCGGTAGGACAGCGTGCCGTCCAGGTTGTCCTTGACGTGGTTGAGGCCGTCGAGGATCGCCCAGTCCTTGCGCAGCGGCACCTCGTAGGACTGCATCACCGGCTCGGTGTCCTGCTCCGGCCGGTAGCGCGCGACCTCCAGGGTGATCCGGTCCGCCATGGCAGCTACCTCCCGTACACGCGTTCGCCCGGAGGCCAGCGGGTGATCGTCACCGGCAGGTACTCGACCTTGCCGGTGCCGTCCGGCTTTCGGTGGATCAGCGAGTGCGCGAGGTACCGCGCGTCGTCCCGGGCCGGGAAGTCGATGCGCTGGTGCGCGCCCCGCGACTCCTCCCGGTGCAGCGCACAGGCGATGATGCTCTCGGCAACGTCGAGCATGCACGACAGCTCGAGCCTGGCGACGAGCTCGGTGTTGAAGCTGCGGCTGTGGTCGTCGACGGCCGCGCCGGCGAACCGCTCCCGCAGCTCCCGGAGGCTGTCGGCCGCCTTCGCCAGCGCGTCCCCGTCCCGGTAGATCCCGGCGCCGTCCTCCATCGTGGCCTGCATCTCGGTGCGGATGTCGGCGATCCTCTCGTGCCCGTCGGTGCGCCCGGTCAGCTCCCGCGCCAGCCGGCGTTCCTCGTCACGACCCCGCGCCAGGACGGCCGACGACACGGTGCCGCCGTTGAGGCCGGCGTACACCGCGGCGGCGCGCCCGGCGCGGGCACCGAAGACCAGGCACTCCGGCAGCGAGTTGGACCCCAGCCGGTTGGCGCCGTTGATGCTGACGCAGGCGACCTCGCCGGCGGCGTACAGGCCCTTCACCGGCGTCGCACCGTGGATGTCGGTGTGGACGCCGCCCATCATGTAGTGCACCACCGGGCGGACCGGGACGAGCTCGGTGACCGGGTCGATGTTCTGGTAGTTCGTG
>DASXRB010000473.1:0-1593 GCA_036506875.1 Kribbellaceae bacterium
GACCCGTCGGTGTGGTCCGGCTGGGGTGAGCGCGGTGAGGCCGCGTACTTCAACAACCCGCTCGACTACGTCAACCACCTGCACGGCGACCACCTGGAGTGGCTGCGGTCCCGGCTGTCGGTGCTGCTGGTCTGCGGCCAGGGCCAGTGGGAGGACACCACCGGTTCGCTGGAGTCCACCCGCCGGATGGCCGGGCTCCTCGCCGAGAAGAGCATCCCGCACGAGCTCGACCTGTGGGGCCACGACGTCCCGCACGACTGGCCGTCCTGGCGCGCGCAGTGGGCACACCACCTGCCGCGTTTCTGCTGATCCACGCTTCTGCTGATCCACGCACTGCTGGACCCACCTTCTGTTGACCGAGCCGGCGAGGTCCGCGCCGGCGGCGAACGCCCGAGGGGAAGGAGGCCCGACCGATGTCCGAGATAACCCATGTGATCGGTCTGCTGCTCGGCACCGAGGAGGACTGGCCCACGGCGTTCGAGGAGCTGACCCGCCGCCTGGGGGCGGTCGTCGACGGCTCCGGCCGCCGGCACCAGCTCGTCACCGAACGGGTCACGATCGAGCCGTTCAACCTGCGCTCCCGGCCGCGGCACGCGCTGGTCATCGACCGGCTCGCGTACTGGTACTACCACCCGCGGGAGTGGCTGAAGAAGATCGCGCTCATGGACGACGTGTACCTGCTGAACAGCCCGTTCACGTTCCAGGCGATGGAGAAGCACGCCGCGTACTGCGCGATGATGCGGCTAGGGCTCAAGGTCCCGGACACCGCGCTGGTGCCGTTCAAGAATCCGCTCGACAACGCCCGCTACGTGTACACCGCGGAGCGGTACAACCAGCCGTTCGACCTCGACGCGGTGGCGGCCCAGATCGGGTACCCGCTGTTCATGAAGCCGTACGACGGCGGCGCCTGGGTGGGCGTCTCGCGGATCAAGAACGGCAGCGAGCTTCATGCGGCGTACGACGCCTCCGGCGAGCGGCTGATGCACCTCCAGGCGTCGGTGGAGGGGTATGACGCGTTCGCCCGGTCCCTCTCGATCGGCGCCGAGACCATGGTGATGAGGTTCCGCCCCGAGCTGCCGATGCACGACCGGTACGCGGTCGACCACGGGTTCCTGGACGCGGCCACCGGCGCCGAGGCGCTGACCATCTCCCGCCTGGTCAACGCGTTCTTCCGCTGGGAGTTCAACTCCTGCGAGATGCTGGTGCGCGGCTCGGACGTGTACCCGATCGACTACGCGAACGCCTGCCCGGACGTCGCGCTGACCTCGCTGCACTACTACTTCCCGTGGGCGATGACGGCGCTGCTCCGGTGGACCGCGTTCTGCTGCGTCACCGGCCGCAGGCCACGGCTCGACCTGGAGACCGCACGGTACTTCGAGATCGCCGACCGGACCGACCTGTCGTACGCGGAGAAGCTCCTCCGCTACCGGCTGCTCGCCGACGAGTACTTCGAGGCGGAGCGGTACGCCGACTTCTGCGCCTCCCGCCTGCCGCACGTGGACGCCATGGTCTACGACTGGATCCGTTCGCCGGACTTCGACGCGCTCCTGGTGGACACCGTCCGGGCGACCTACCCGCCGCGCGAGCACGATC